>JBAXCM010000571.1:0-2957 GCA_037141475.1 Verrucomicrobiota bacterium
GCGTTCCGAAGGCGCCACCGGCATGGATGCGGCCCAAGTCAACCGTCGGTGTGACGGCACCAGCCGCGTAGTTATACATATCGACGTAGATCGCCTTGTCACCCGCCACGTCAACCACTGCCGTATGATAGGTGCCCGGCGAACTCAGCGAGCTGAAGCTGCCGGTGGCCACGCCAGTGTATCCGAAAAGTTTGTAACTGCCGGCAGCAGTGCGGCCCTGGTTGTTGGCGTCGGAATTGTCGGTTAGATTCAAAGTGCCACCGAGGGTGATGTCACCGCCTATCATGACGCGGTCGCTCACGCCGGGAGATCTATGGCTGCCACCCGCCGCTCCCAGCTCGAAATTGGCGTTCCCGTTCAAGGTGAGGTTGCCAGCGACGGCGAGGGTGCCGATAGCGGAATTTCCGGGGGCAAGCGTGCCGGACGCATCAATGGTCATGGCGCCGGTGGTGCCAGTCCCGGTGAGGGTGGCACCGCTTTGGACATGCCCACTGGCGGAGTTCGCGATGGAACCATTAACCGTTAGGACACCTGCTTCGACGGTGGTGGTGCCGGAGTAGGTGCTCGTGCCGGATAGAACCAGCGTGCCGCCGCCTGATTTGGTGAAGCCACCACTGCCAACATTGTCAGCGATGGTTCCGCCATAGGACAGAGTCTTGGTGGGGGCCACGTCAAGCGTGCCCGCGCCGGACGGGCCCACTGCGATGCCACGGTTGCTATCCAACGTGAATGATTCAGTGATGGCGAGGGTGGCACCGGCTTGGATCACGATGTTGCCTGCTGTGGGTGTGTCTGCGGCAATGCCTAGTTTTGAGTCGCCGCTCACCCGCAAGGCGCCCGCCGCAATAGTCGTGCCGCCGGAGTAGCTGTTGTCAGCGGTGAGCGTCAGTGTTCCGGTGCCAACCTTGGCGAGGGCAGTCAAACCAAATCCGTCGCCAATGACCCCGTCGAATGTGCAGGTCTGGTTATTGCCACCGACCGTTAGAGAGGCGCTTCCCGTCTGCAAATTGGTCACGCGTCCGGTGCCGGACAAGCCGTTGACGGTGACGCCCGTGTTATTGAGGTCGAGTGTGGTGGTGGCTGCCAGGGACACATTGCCCTTGCCGCTCCCGGAGGGAATGGCGAGCGGGTTGGCCATGCGCAGAGTGCCGGCAGTGACGATCGTGTCACCTGTATAGGAATTCGCGCCGCTGAGGGTGAGGTTGCCTATGCCATCTTTGGTGAGGCTACCGCAACCGATATTGCTCGAAATGGAAGTGTCGCCAGAGCCACCGACTGTTAGGGCATAACTTCCGATGATGGTTCCTGGGTTAGACAAGGTGAGCGAACCTGCATCGGAGTTGATGCGCGAGTTGTTGGCGAGTGTCAGCAAGCCTGCATAAGTGTTGGTTCCACTGACGTTGAGCAACGCTCCGGTGCCCGCGATGCCCATGCCGTTGAGCGTGAGGGCTTCGCCGGCCACTGCGATGTTGCCCTGGATCTGCAAGGCGGCACCGCTCACCACCGTGGTGGTCCCGGCACCTGAGCCGAGAGCCGACGAGTTCCGAATGTTCAAAACACCCTCGCTGATCCTCGTCGCGCCACTGTAGGTATTTGCGCCGCCGAGAGTCAGAGTGCCGCTGCCTTGTTTGGTAAGAGAACCGCCGCTGCCGCTGATGATGCCATCGAAACGGGTGCTGTTGCCATCGCCGAGGGTGAGCGTGTTAGTGCCGAGTTCGACGTTACCACCGCCGCTGCCGCCCCCGCTGAGCGAGCCGATGGTTTCATGGCTAGTGAGCAACAATTGCACGCCAGGGGTATTGTCCAGATTCACCGCCCCGGTGTCGGCGATGGCCGCACCGTTGAAAAGACTCAGCGTGCCTTCGACGACATGCGTCGTCCCAGTGTAGGTGTTCGTGCCCTTGAGTTCAACAACGCCGGGACCATCCTTTGTTAAACCGAATGTCCCACCGTTTTCGCCAATCGCGCTTGTGATGATGAGCTTGTCAGAATCGGCATCAATCCACGAATTAGCCGTAAGCGTGATTCTTCCGGTATATGTATTGGTTCCTTGCAACGTGCAAATCTCGCCACCGGAGAGCGTAAGCGGATTGGATGAGCTAAGTCCGTCGCCGTTGAATTCAAGTTCCGCGCCAGGGTTTACCGTGATTCTACCCGTTCCCAAGGCGGAGTTGTTGCTAATTTGCAGGATGCCATTGTTGATGACGGTCGCGCCGGTGTAGTCATTGGCCCGATTGAGTGTCACGGTGCCGAGGCCTTGTTTGGTGAGAGTGCCAGCGCCGCTGATCAGCCCGGTAAGAGTCACTGCACTGCCATCGGTGTCGAGGGTGCCGCCGCCGCTGTTGAGAGTGATGGCACGGTTGCTAGTGAAGCTGCCCGAGAAAAACAACGTGCCACCATCGAAGGAAATACCGCCGGTGCCATTCCCCAAATTGCTATCCGCCCCGATCTGCACGATGCCTCCATTGATGGCTGTTCCACCGGTGTAGGTGCTGGTGCCGTTGAGGGTGAGGGTACCCGCACCCGCCTTGGCAATGCCACCAGCGCCCGAGATTACGCCCAGAAACGTCGAATTGGAGTCACCGGCAATCGTCAGCACGCCGCCTGATCCGGTTGAGATCGTGCCGCCGCCGTTCAAGGTGGCGATTGTCTCGGAAAATGTTCCCATGGCAAACGCGCCGTTGTTCGTTACGTTTGCGGCATCATCGATCTGGTTAGATGCCAGCAGCGCCACAGTGCCGCCAGAGTCAATCTGCAAGCCACCTGAAGCGAGCGCATTGACGCCTGCTGTTTTGTTGAGATTCAACGTCCCCGCCGTCACCTCAGTTAAACCACTATAAGTATTGGCCGCCGTGCCGCTGAGGGTCAGCGGGCCGGCCCCTGTCTTGGTTAGACTCTTACCCGAGCCACTGATCGGGCCGCTGATGTCTAGGCCGTAGGTGCCGGTGGCAACGCCA
>JBAXCM010000572.1:0-2951 GCA_037141475.1 Verrucomicrobiota bacterium
CACTTCTGAAATGGCACCGCTGCCAAAAAGTGGCAGCACAAGTGGCAGCAGCACCTCTCCTGCTGCCAAAAATGGCACCGCCGCCATTCCGGCCTCCATCAACACCCTCGACCGACTCGCTGCCGTTCAATTCTACGCCAACACCCTCAATTGGGCGATCCACCCACTACTGGCACCTGATCGTGGTGAGCCCAGGGATCGCGGCAAAAAACCGATCCTCAAAGGCTGGCGCAAGCACATTGCCGCCGACATCACCCCCGATTTCCTGAGCAGGTATTTCTCCAACGGCACCAATCACAACATCGGCTGCGTGGTGCGCCCTCCATTCATCCACGTCGATCTGGACAGCAAACCGGATGCAGGCGCCTCCGTCATGGCGTGGCTGACAACCATGCCGCAGCTAACCGCGGTCCCCCGTGAACGCACTGGTGGCGGGGCTCATCTTGCCTTCATCTGCCGCGACATTCCCGAGAATGTGATGAAGGTAAAACAGGCTCCCACCTGCCAGGTCAACGACAAGGTGAACGCCGAACTCTATCTGGACGGGATGAACCTCGTTCTCTCTCCGTCCATCCACAAGAGCGGCCACACCTATCTATGGGAGGTGACGGGTGATATTCCGGACGTGAAATGGGCAGACCTTTGCCGGTGGTTCGGATTCTCCGCGCCTGCCGCCAAAATCCCTGGCCGCCCAGGCAAGGAAAAACCGTGGTGGACCAATTGGCCCGAAGACCTCCGCACCCTCGATCTAACGGGCATTATGGATCAGTTCGGCCTGCTGGGCCGCTGCATCGATCCCGACCAGCACAAATGGTCGGTGCGGTGCCCGTGGGAATCCGAACATGCCGGTGGTGCCAGTACTGAAGCGGGAACCGACGCCGTCATTTTCGACGCACCGGAAATCCTGCCCGCTTTCCGTTGCCTGCACGCCCACTGTGCAAGCCGCACGGCCCGCGACTTGGTTGAGTGGATCGATTCCCAGAAACCGGGCATCATCGCTTCCCGCTGCACCAATCTTCGCGCATGGAACCCAGGCAGCAAGGGCCTAAGCGGTCGCCCGCGCATCGTCCTACCCGGCACCGGGCGCAGCCACAGCGAGTTCGCCGCAGAGATCAGCTCTGCCATTGCCCCGACCCTCGACCTGTTCCGGTTCTGCGGCAACATCGTGGAAGTCCGCCCGGCCGGAGATAACGATTATCCGGGCGGGGTCGGAGGCGACACACTCCAGTCCCTCTGTCCGGCCGAAATCGTCACCGCCGTGGAACGCACGGTGGAAACCGGCGTGCTCGCCAAGGATGAGTCCGGCGAACATGTGTTCATGGCCAAGAGCATGAGCGAGAGCGACGCCCGCGTCACCTTGCTCAACCGGGAATTCCGCACCAATCTGCCCCGCATCACCCGGCTGCTTGATGTGCCGGTGCCGCATTTCTCGGACGACCGCAAGTTGCTTTACCCAGCACCTGGATATGACGCCCGGTTTGGCACATGGCTCAGCCCGGCGGCTCCAGTCCTCCGTTCGATGGGCCTTTCCGAGGCACTCGATCTGCTGCTGGGTGAACTGCTCGCCAACCCGCAGGACGGCGGATTTTGGTGGCGGGAACAACAATCGCGCATGCTCGCCCTCGCCCGCCTGGTCACCCCGTTCTGCCGGGGCCTGATGGGATGGTCACGCTCGCCGCTGTGGATTTTCGACGGCAATCGCGAGGGCAGCGGCAAGGACACCTGCTCCAATGTCGCCTACCACCTTTACGCGGGCCGCGCCGTCAGTGGAGCGCCCACACACAAGGACGGCGACGATGAACTTCGCAAGCGCATCACCGCTTCCCTGCTCAGCGGAGCACGGTTTTTCCACCTCGCCAACATGAAAGGCCACATCCGCCTCGCGTGTCTGGAGGCCGCCACCGACAACACCGGCATCTGGGAGGACCGTCTGCTGGGCGTTAGCAAGGCGCTCGTCTTGCCCAACGAAATGGAGTTTTCCATCTCCGCCAACAACGCGACCTGGGAACCGGACATCGAGCGCCGCTGCCGCAGGATCAGCCTGTGTTGCACCCCGGACGACGTCAATGGCCACCGTTTCCGCCATCCCATGCTCAAGGAATGGATCAAATCACACCGCGCCGACCTTCTATCCGCCGTCAATGCGATGGTCTGCCACTGGGTGCGGCAGGGGTGCCCGTCCGGGCCGAGCCCGTTCACCTCGTTCCCGGAGTGGGGTGAGATCGTCGGCGGCATCTTTCACGCATGCAACCTGCCCGACCCGTGCCTGCCGCATGAAGAAAGCATCACCTCCGGAGACCAGTCCACCAACTCGATGCGGGATTTCTTCGCCCTGGCATTCGGACGCTTCGGCGATCAGGAAATACTCAAGCAGGATTTCCATGAGTTCATCCAACAGGACGAGACCGTCCACGGGTTGTTCGACTGGATCGACTTCGCTGCGCGGCGAGGGCATATCAGTTTCGGCAAGCTACTGGTGAAGTTCGACAAGCGGGAGTTGGGTGGCATCACGCTCCGGGTGCAACAGACATCAAAGAACCGGGGCACCTTCCGGTTTGCCCGCGAGGGTGAGGAAACCAGCCCGGCTCTTAACCTCATTTCAGATCCCACACCCTCCCCGAAGCGGGGATGTGGGGAAATGGGGGAAGTTTTACACTCAGTTCCGTGTGAGAAAATAAACTCAGAGAAAAAAAATAAAAACGCAGATGAATTAAATGGCTCTTATAGGGACGAGGGCAGAACAGCGTCCCACATCCCCATATCCCCGCATTCGGTTTTTTGCTCCCTCCGCAGCGACCTCGACCGGATTGCCCTCGACCTGACCGGGGCAGACCGCATCGCCCTGGACATCGAAACCTACGGCCCCCGCAAAGGCGATGGACTGGACCCGTGGAAAGGCGACATCCGCCTGCTCACCCTCAGCCGTCACGGTGGCACCATCTGGACCATCG
>JBAXCM010000573.1:0-2939 GCA_037141475.1 Verrucomicrobiota bacterium
ATAGGTCCCGAGGCGCTCGGCCAGTAAATCGAAATCCACCAGATGGCCGTCGAATTCCGGGCCGTCCACGCAGGCAAATTTCGTTTGGCCGCCGATATCGACGCGGCAGCCGCCGCACATGCCGGTGCCGTCCACCATCACCGGGTTGAGGGACACGATGGTGTGCACGCCGAAGGGCCGGGTGAGGTTGGCCACCGCCCGCATCATCGGCACCGGGCCAACGGCATAGACGATGTCCACGCCGCCGGCTTCCAGCACCTCGCGGGTGGCGTCCGTCACAAACCCTTTGCGACCGTAACTGCCATCGTCGGTGCACACAATCACCTGGCCGAGACGCTGCAATTCCTCTTCGAAAATCACCCATTCGCGGGAACGCCCGCCGATGATGCTGATGACATCCACACCGCGTTGGGCCAGACCATGGGCAATCGGATGAACCACCGCAGTGCCCACCCCGCCGCCAACGCACACGGCGCGACCACTGGCAATCATCTCGGTGGGATGACCCAGCGGGCCAACAATATCCAAAATCGAATCGCCGACTTCCAGCGCGACAAGCTCGCGGGTGGATTTGCCAACCGCCTGAATCACCAAGGCAATCGTGCCACGGGCCGGATCCGCATCGGCAATCGTCAGCGGAATCCGCTCCGCTCCATTGCCAAGGCGGACAATGACAAACTGGCCCGGCTGACGGATCTCGGCGATGCGGCTGGCCTCAAGGTCGAGGCGGGTGACGTTGGGACTGAGCTGAACTTTGGCGGTGACGAGGTGCATGCGACGGTGGCGGATCGTGAAAAAACTTTTTCGGCGGCAAAGTCGGGCTAGTCGGCCGTGGCGTCAAGCATGGTTTTTCCAGTGAAGGCCTGCATGGCTCCAGATCCTTGGATGACAGTCATTTTCGCCGCATCACCTGCACTGGCGCGACTGCCGAACGGGCATTCGAAGATGTGGCTGACGCATCCTCGTGGCAGGCCGTGACTCGCTGCGTCTCGCAGTGAACCTGAGTCGCAACACCAAAGAATACGCCCCCTCGAACACTCCACCGAGAAGCTCGGCAATATCCGGCATTCGTATTCATTCATTGGCCTGCGACGGTCAGAGAGGGCTCCGCAGCACCGCTCTTGAGGTGGGGTGATAGAGGCACCCTGGGAGCGTCGTGGCCAAAGAGATGCGCTCTAGCATGCGCAACAACGGTCACAGACCGCCGCTACACGCCCCAGCTATAGCTTGCGACGGTCACAGACCGCCGCTACAGTATCGGCCCGATGCTTGATCTTATCACTGCCGCAATTGCTAAGCGCGCCCCCCTGTTCACGGCACAAACCAACGCCCTGCGCCTCATTGACGGCAGTGGCGACGGATTGCCCGGCATCACGTTGGAATCGTTCGCCGACCACTGGCTGGTGGCCACCCCCGCCTCCGCAATGCCCGAAGGGTTCAGTGCTTGGCTGCAGCAGCAAGGGCATACTTGTTATTGGAAAACTCTCGACCAACAGCAAAAAGTTTCACCAACCCACCACTGCGGGCCCGATCTAACAACACCATTCCTAATCCGCGAAAACGGCCTTCAGTTCGAGATTTCATTCCAATCCGGGTATTCGCAAGGGATATTTCTCGACCAACGAGAGAACCGCGCTGAAGTGCGCCGCCGCCTCCAACCCGGCCTGCGGCTGCTCAACGCCTTCGCCTACACCGGTGCCTTCTCCGTGGCCGCTGCCAGTGCCGGTGCCCAAACGACCACCCTGGATCTATCACAACCGTACCTAGCTTGGGCCAAACGCAATTTCTCCCACAACACACTGGATCCCGCCGCCCATCATTTTTGCAAAGGCGACGCATTCCACTGGCTGCGTCGCTTTGCCAAACAAGGCCGCACATTTGACGCGCTCATCCTCGACCCACCGACGTTTTCCCGCGATGAAAACGGCAAGATTTTCCGTGTTGAACACGACTTCGGGGCTCTCGCAGCGCTCGCCTTGGCCGTGCTGGCCCCCGGCGGTTGGCTCCTTTGTTGCACGAATTGCCGCGCCCTTTCCGCCTCCAGCTTCGAGCGACAGATCCTCGCCACTTCCCGCCGCCCCCTCAGCATCCGCCACCAACCGATGCCCCCCGACTTTCCGGGCGACGCCTATCTGAAATCGCTGTGGGTAAGCAGTTAGATTTTGGGTATGACAGGTAACCCGGCCTATGCGACGTGCTTGGCTCCGTCTGATTGGCGAACAGGCATCGGGATGGCAGTCATCTGGTGAGAGCGCTTGATAGCGGGCTGCGGAAAGGGCATCCTCCGCGATGAAGATGCTCGCAGCCATTTTTTCGGAATGAAACCACCTAAAAAATTTTACCTCACAGGTCGCGCTGGACTCGTTCCAGTCGCCTTGCTGGCCGTACTCATATCGGCTTGCTTGACGCTGGCGGCCGCGCCTTCGGCGAGAGAGTGGTCGGATGCTCTGTTGCGTGACTCGGAGGCGTGGCCGCATGCGGAGCGCGACGCTGTGATCGCCGCTACCCCGGCTGGGCTGCGGGTGGAAGTGGCCGCAGGGCACCTCGATGCTCGGGCCGATGCGTCGGGACTTGCGATGCCGCCCGGCCTGGGACGCATCCGGGTGCGGGTGACCCAACTCGGTGGCGGCGCACGGTGGTTCCTTCGAGTGTGCGGCGAGCTGCGACAGCCCGGCCGGTCACATACCTTGCATTTCTCGCGAAATGAAACCGCGGCGGGCACGCAGGAATTTGAGATCGACCCCCGCCTGTGCCGGCCGAGCCTGCAGATGCTCCAATTGCAACTTGGAGTGGAGGGGGCTGCCGGGGCCTTTGCGGTGTTTGATGAGGTGGCGTTTTTGCCAGCGGTGCCGCGGCCCAACTGCCCCCCGCGAACCGTGTTTCAGCCGGGTCAGGTGGATATTTCAGCCGTTGAACTCATGCCCAATCTGCCGCAACCC
>JBAXCM010000574.1:0-2938 GCA_037141475.1 Verrucomicrobiota bacterium
CAATGGACGCTTTTCGAACCAGTTGATTTTTTTTCGTTCGGTGACGACGCCGCCGATAACGGCGACGGCCGGTGACGAGAAGCGGGCGATATCGGCGATATCGGCGATGGTGGCGAGGGTGCCTTCGATGGTGGTTTGTCTGGCGGTTGTGGCCCAGCGGGTGAGGGCGATAGGGGTGTTAGGATCGGCACCATTGGCGACGAAGGCGGCGGTAATTTCGCGGAGTCGGGAGACACCCATGAGAAAAACCTTGGTGCCCGGGGCCTTGGCGAGTTGCGCGAAATCGATGGAACTGAAGCCTTTGGTCGGGTCTTCATGGCCGGTGAAAATCGTCAGTTGGGTGCAGTGGTCGCGATGGGTCACCGGGATGCCCGCATAGGCCGGTCCCGCGATGGATGAGCTGATGCCCGGGACAATCTCGAAGGGCACGCCAGCGGCGGCGAGTTCGGCGGCTTCTTCGCCGCCCCGGCCAAAAATCATTGGGTCGCCACCTTTCAGGCGAACCACCGATTTGCCAGCCTTGGATTTTTCAACGATGAGAGCGTTGATTTGGTCCTGGGGCAGGGCGTGGTCCTTGGCGCGCTTGCCGACGTGGATTTTCTCACAACCTGGCTTGGTCCAGCCGAGGAGTTCGGGGCTGCTGAGGGCATCATAGACGAGCACATCGGCGAGTTCGATGCACTCTTTGGCGCGGAGAGTGACAAGACCGAGGTCGCCTGGACCAGCGCCGACGAGATAACAAATGCCTGAATGACTCATGAGAGGGAAAGGAAAAGGTTGAGGGCAAGGCTGAGAGGATCGGCGGCGGGGCCGGAAGTGCTACCGGTGCGCGGCGGGCCGCCGGCCTCCGGAAAAACCCTGGCTTGCAACTGCAATTCGTCGCCGTCTAGGGTGGAAAAAACCCCAACCGGGGTATGGCAACCGGCATCCAGCAAGCGCAAAAATTCGCGTTCGGCGCAGATCCGCAACCAGGTGGGACGATGGCAGATGGCTTCGGCACAAATCCGGCTCGGGCCGTCATCACTGCGGATTTCCAAGCCAATGGCCCCTTGGCCGGCGGCGGGAAAGAACACACTTTCGTCGAGTCGCTGCACGTGCAGATCGGGCATTCCGGTGATGGTCTCGGCAGAGGTCGCAGCGGTAGCTGGCAGATAATCGAGGCGCACCAATCCGGCTTCGGCCAACAGAATGGCGTCGTAGGTGGCCGCGTCGGCGAGTTTTCTGAGGCGGGTTGGGACGTTGCCGCGAAGGTCGACGATGGTTAGATCCGGGCGCAGCCATTCGATCTGGCGGGCACGGCGCACGCTGCTGGTGCCGACGCGTGCGCCGGCTGGCAGGGCGTCGAGGCCACCGGGCAGGCGGCTGACGAGGGCATCGCGGACTGGTGCGCGTTCGAGCACAGCGGCGAGGCTGAAGCGCGAGTCGAGGACGGTCGGCAGGTCTTTGAGGCTGTGGACGGCGATGGCGATTTCGCTGGCATCGAGTGCCTGTTCGAGTTCCTTGATGAAAACGCCCTTGTCAAAAATCCCTTCGACCTTGGCCACTTCGTTGAGGGCGACGTCCGTGCGGCGGTCGCCGGTGGTCTTGATGACGTTGCGAACCAAGGCGAGATCGGGGAAGGCGCTGGCGAGGAGGGCCTCGGTGGTGGTGGCTTGGACGAGGGCCAACTCGCTGCCACGAGTGCCAATCACGAGGGAAGAAGGTGCTGATATTGGGATTGGGAGGCTCATTTCAAGTTCCGGGGAGATTGAGTTTGGCCAATTCGGCATCGATAATGCGTTCGCAATGTTCGATCTGGAGTTGGCGGCGGATACGGGCTTCACTGGCGAGTTGCTCCAGGGCGTCGATATCGTAAAGGTAAACTTCCTCGATCTCGGCGACATCGGGATGGATATCGCGGGGGACGGCAATATCGATGAAGAAGAGCGGGCGGAATTTGCGGGCGCGGCGGACTTTTTCGACGTCTGCGCGGTGGATGAGGGCATGAGGAGCGCCGGTGGAGGAAATGACGACGTCCACGCGTTCGAGCGCCTGTTGCCACTCATCGAAGCGCACAGCCTGTCCGCCCATGTCACGGGCGAGGGCCTCGGCGCGGTCGAACGAGCGGTTGCTAACGAAGATTGAACGGGCACCGCGCGACACTAGGCTTTGGGCGGTGATGCGGCTCATTTCGCCGGCACCGAGGATCATCACCTCACTATCCTTTAAGTGACCGAAGATTTTTTCGGCAAGGTCCACCGCAACGTTACCGACGGAAGTGGAACCTTCCTGGATGGATGTTTCGGTGCGGACTTTTTTACCGACACCAAACGCACGCTGGAACAGGCGGTTAAGAACACTGCCAGTGGTGCCGGCGGCCAGTGCCGCCTGATACGCCTGTTTCACCTGTCCGAAAATCTCGGTTTCGCCGAGCATCATGGAATCCAGGCCGCTGACGACGCGGCAGAGGTGGACAGCCGCCTCGGATTTCACCTTGCGGTAGAAGTGGGAGGCAGCCCCGGCGTCGAGGCTTTCGCGGAGGGTGAGGCGGGCTTCGAGCAGGATCAGGGCCTGTTGAGCATCGGATGCAGCGAGATAAAACTCGGTGCGATTGCAGGTGGAAATGACCACTCCTTCGGTGGCGTCGGCGAGGGTGGCGAGGTCACTGGCGGCGGCCCCGAGCTGGGGTGTGCTGACCGCAAAGCGTTCTCGCACCTCGACTGGGGCGGTCCGATGATTCAGTCCCAAACAAAGTAACTCCATTAGACGCGGGCGAAAACCACCAGGGAAAGAATGAACATGGCCACAGCAGCAAGTGCCAACTTGCGCCCCGTTAAGCCGCGCAGGGTTTTGACGGCAAGCAACGCCGCGTAGCCGACCCACACCGCCATAGCGACGATCAAATGGGAATGAAGCGGGGTAGTCGGCGGCATAAGGAAACCGGCGACGATGCCCAAGG
>JBAXCM010000575.1:0-2937 GCA_037141475.1 Verrucomicrobiota bacterium
GGGGGCGGCCTGAGTGTATGCTGCGGTGATCCAGAGGCATCCGGAGAGGAGCAGGGAAGGGGTGTTCATGGCTTGGACGGGGGTGGTTTGCAAAGCGTTGCCAACTTGCGCCGCAGGATGAACCGCCAAGCCACGCCGTCAAGCATGGATGTCACCAGCCGGCTGCCGCCCAATCCGGTCGATATTCAAAAATGGCCGACACGAGAGCCTCCCGAGGAAGATGCCCCGGGAACGCCGAGCCACAGCCCGGCGAGAACCTGCTTTACAGGCCAAGTTCCTCAATTCCCCCCCAGGCACCGGGTTCGGGTGCCGAAATCCAACTTGACTTGTCTAGCGGATTGTCAAACGCTCACGGCTTGAGAGAGCGCAGGCTCAGGGCGGATCAGGCCGACGGGTGTTGGTGCCGCAACCGAAACGCGTTCCCATCAGAATGCGTGATTGAGTCCATTGCCCCTTGAACGCCCCGCTTCTAACCCCTACCCCACCGACCCATATGACTTCCCGAGAACGCTTCGTCAGCACCTTGAACCACCGCCAGCCCGACCGGGTGTGTGTGGACTTTGGCGGCACTTGGATCTCCGGCATCCACACATCCATCGTCCACCAACTCAAGCAGCGGCTCGTCGGGCCGGGGGCCTCGCCCACCCGGGTTCACGAGCCCTATCAGATGCTGGCGGAGGTGGACGCCGAGCTGCAGGCTGCGTTGGCCGTGGACATTGTCGGCGTGTGGCCACGCAAAAATATCTTCGGTTACGAGGCCAGCGGATGGAAGCCGTTCACTCTTTTTGACGGCACCCCGTGCCTTGTGCCCGGCGACTTCAACGTCACTCCCGCAGAGGATGGTGGCTGGCTGATGTATCCCCAAGGAGACCTCAGTGCGCCGCCCTCGGCACACATGCCCAAAGGCGCGTATTTCTTTGACACCCTCATCCGCCAGGAACCCATCGATGACGACCATCTCAATCCCGAGGACAACCTCGAGGAGTTTGGCTTGCTCACCGCAGAGGACATCGCCCATTACCAGTGCCAGGTCGAGTGGTTGGATCAAAATGCCACCGACATGGGCGTTGTGTTGTTAGCTCCCGGCACCGCCTTTGGCGATATCGCGTTGGTGCCCGCGCCCTTTCTAAAGCATCCCAAAGGCATCCGCGATATTGGCGAATGGTACATGACCACTGCCGCCCGACCGGATTACGTCCATGCCATCTTCGAGAAACAGTGCGAGTACGCACTCAAAAATCTCGAAACCCTCATCGATATGTTTGGCGATCGCGTCCAAGCGGTTGTGACCACCGGCACCGACTTCGGCACCCAGAGCAGCTTGTTTATTTCGGTGCCGTCCTACCGGGATTTGTTCGCGCCCTATCACAAACAACTCAACGACCTCATTCACCGCAAGTCGAACTGGAAAACATTCATTCACTCGTGCGGTGCGGTGGCTCCTTTGATCCCGGAGTTCATCGCCGCAGGCTTTGATATCCTCAACCCAGTTCAGTGCTCCGCCGCAGGCATGGACGCCGTCGAACTAAAGAAAAATTTTGGCAGGGACATCACGTTCTGGGGTGGAGGGGTCAACACACAGCACACGATGTATGAAACGCCCGAGGCGGTCTATCGCGAGGTTCGTTCACGCATCGATACATTCAATCAGGATGGTGGCTTTGTGTTTAACGCGGTGCACAACATTCAGGGTAACTCGCCCATCGAAAACGTCCTCGCCATGTTCAAGGCCATCCAAGATAGCGCTCGCTGAAAAATGAGCTATCTCCCTGCAACATCCGCGGTTGAATCTAACGCTTTGGCTGCACACTCGGCCGGAAACGGGTTTAGCTTGGCCCGCAGACTGCTCATCATTCTGACCATTGGCGCGTTGCTAGGCACGCTCGTCATTCCGCTCAATCCGGTCATGGACAAAATGTATCGCCTGGCATTTTTGGCGGCGCTGCTAGGCACCTGGCTGGGGTCGTTGTTGTTAGTCTGGCGCCGCAAACCACTGCGCTTGGGCTGGCTGGCTGCATCATTTTTGTTAGCCATGCCTTTTGCTTTGCCGGGCCGCCGGGTGAACGACGTTGAGTTGCGCGATGCCTACGTGATGGGGATGTGTCTGCTGTCTGGCACCAAATATGTTTGGGGTGGTGAGAGTTCGCGGGGGATTGATTGCTCGGGGTTACCGCGCAAAGCGTTGCGCGATGCACTCCTCAGTTATGGCATCCGCCACTGCGACGGCGGTGCCTTGAGAGAGTTTGCGCGGCAGTGGTGGTTTGACGCGAGTGCCAAGGCCTTGGGCGAGGGCTATCGCCATTACACGGTGCCGCTGGCATCCCATGGCTGCATCCAGCAAATGGACTATTCCGGCTTGCAGCCCGGCGACTTGGCGGTGACAACCAGCGGCGTGCACATCCTCGCCTATCTTGGCGGTGAAATGTGGATCCAAGCCGAGCCGGGGATCGGTGCGGTGGCCATCCTCAATGGCCGCCACGACCCGAACGGCTGGTTCAAACAGCCCGTAACCACCCACCGCTGGAGTGTCCTGCGGCCTGGCGCAGGTTGAGACTCAGAACTCAGCGTTCTACCTCGCTTTCGACAACGGAGCGAACAAGTCAGATGCCCTAACTGTCGGCTGTGGGCTAAAGCGCCATGCATCAAGCAAATGTTACCGTGCGAGCAGCAACCGCCGGGTGCGCGGATAGAGTTGGAGAGTAAGGCGCCGCATGACTCATCTGAAAAATTGTAAAAAGCCTCGAATTTCAGGCATTGATAATCAACGGATTACAGCGACCTGCTCAGGAGGACTCGTTGCTATTTTTGGCGGCTTGCTTCGCCACTTTTTTGGCGACTTTCTTCGCCACCTTTTTAGCGGCATTTTTAGCCGGTTTCTTATGAACGGGCGGTGTGGGAGTGCCGCTGTCGTTTACGACGGCTGAGGCGGGTTTCTTG
>JBAXCM010000576.1:0-2933 GCA_037141475.1 Verrucomicrobiota bacterium
CAGGACCGGAATAACTAATAACTGATAACCTATAACTTGCCCCCACCCTTCTACATCTGCGGCCCCACCGCATCGGGAAAATCCGCCCTGGCCTTGGAGATGGCTGGCAAGCTGGACGGCGAAATTGTCAACGCCGACGCCTTCCAACTCTACCGAGGTCTGGAGGTTCTCACCGCTGCCCCATCGCCTGAGCAACTCGCACGAGTGCCCCATCACCTGTATGGCGTCCTAGAGCCAAGCGATGCCGCCGATGCCGGCAGTTACCTTCACTTGGCACGGCCCGTCATTGCCGACATCCAAGCCCGAGGCAAAACTCCCATCGTCACCGGTGGATCAGGCCTCTATCTGAAATTCTTGACCCACGGGCCAGCTCCGCTGCCAACCGGCGATGCCACGCTTCGAGCGGAACTCGACGCCACCCCACTGGAAGAATTGGTAGCTCGTCTTCGCACGTTGGACCCCCTCGAGGCGTCACGCACGGCACTGAAGAACCGCCGTTTTGTTTCACGGGCCGTGGAGATCTGTCTGCTGAGTGGGGCCAAGGCCTCCGACTTGCGCGACCGCTGGCAAGCCCAGACCGCCGATCTCGCCGCACACCTCCGCGGCCTGGTGATCCACCGCAGTCGCCCGGACCTCCACGCCCGCATCGCTCACCGCACCCATGCGATGCTCGAGAATGGAGCCATCCACGAAGTTGAAGCCCTCGCTCATGCCTCTGAAAACAGTCAGAAAGCCATAGGCGTGAGGGAGATTCGCGGCTTGTTGGCCGGGGACTTCAGCCGTGCGGCCTGTGAGGAACTCATCAATGCTGCCACCCGCCAATATGCCAAGCGGCAGGAATCCTGGTTCCGCCGCGAACTCTGGCTGCAACCCCACGCATCCTCCGTTGCGTCTTGAGTCTAAGGCGCAGTCTCCCTAGCTAAATATCATGGTAAATCTACTTATTGCCTTGCATTTATACGGCAATCAACAAACTCTTCTGCGTACAGTCCAATATTTTTCTAGCTTCACCCATGTTATTCCCTTTCAAAGGTGCCCAGGCGAGCGAGTTTCGTCAGCTGGCGGAGGAGATGGCGAACGGGCATGCGGCTCGATATGGGGAAAACCTTCAGAACCTCGCACCCGAGGAAATCAAGGAACTGCTCCACCGATTGCGAGTGCGCCAGCTCGAACTCGAGTTGGAAAACGAGGCACTTCGGCAAAGCCAGGCGAATCTCATGAATCGCGACGTCAGCGGGCAACGGCTGGCGGATGACGCACAAAGGCAGCAAACCGCGCTGATCAGTTCCTTGCTGGACAGCCTCCCGGACGCCAATTACTACAAGGATCTCGATTACCGCTCCCAGTTTGAGCAGAACTCAGCCATGATGCTTCTAATTGACCGATCAGATTGGACAATCCTTGATGCAAACCATGCTGCGGAACGCTTCTATGGCTATCCAGCCGGACAATTGAAAACAATGCCTATCTATGACCTCAATACGCAGGCTCACAACGTCATCAGGCAGTCACTGACCCATTTGAAGGTGAATGAGGGGTATTGCTTTGAAACCTTGCATCGTTTGGCAGACGGCTCGCTGCGGGATGTGGAGGTGTGCTCCAGCCATATCCAATTCGCGGGCCGCTCCGTCAACCACTCGATCATTTTCGACATCACGCCGCGCAAGCTGGCGGAGGCGGAACTCGCCCGGGTTTCAAAAATCCAAGGAGTGCTGATGCATCTAGCCACGACCTTTGTCAGCGTGCCCATCGAGCAGCAAAATGAGGCGATTGAGCAATCCCTGGCGACGATGGGCCAGATCATCGCTGCGGACCGTGCCTATCTCTTTGCCTATGATCCGGCAACTGGTGCAGCATCCAACACCCACGAATGGTGCGCGGCAGGCGTCACCTCGCCCATCCGCAACTCGCAAAACGTGCCGCGTGAGGGGTTTGAGGAATTCCTAGCAGCCCACTCGCAGGGACTGCCGCTCACCATTCCCAGCGTGGCAGCACTGCCACCCGGGACCCAACAGCGGGCGGTGCTGGAGAAGCTCGGAATCCGCTCGCTCACCACTCTGCCACTGATGCAAGGCAACACCTGCCTCGGCTTTATCGGCTTCGACGCCGTCCGTCAGGAACGGGTGTGGCAGGAGGAGGAAATCGCCCTGATGCGGGTGCTGGCCGAGCTTTACACCCATTTTGATGCCCGGGTGAAAGCCGACCGGGCGTCCCGGCGACTCCAACAACACCTGATGATTGCCCGCGATGAGGCCCAAGCCGCAGCGCAGTCCAAGAGCGTGTTTCTCGCTAACATGTCTCACGAGATTCGCACCCCCCTCAATGCGATTCTCGGCTATGCCCAAATCATGCAGCTGGAAGATCAGGAGTCGGCTAACAACGGGCGGCTTAGAGCCATCTCTCGCAGTGGCGACCACTTGCTGACGCTCATCGACAACCTATTGGAGCTGGTCCGCAGCGACAATCGCGCCATTGAGTTGACTCCAACAGACTTTGATTTTGGGGAAATGCTGGAGGATGTGCGGCTGATATTTGCCGATAAACCCGAGACTCTCGGTCTGGCTTGGAACGTCATCCATGCCCCCGATGGCCCGCGGTTCATCCATGCCGATCAAGGGAAAATCCGCCAAATCCTCGTCAACCTCGTTAGCAATGCACTCAAGTTCACCCAAGCAGGCAGCGTGAACATCACCACGTCGGTCATTTCAAACACTCCCAAGGACGACCTCCTATTGGCCATAGACGTCACCGACACTGGCTGTGGCATCCGGGCTAATGAGCTGGAAAGCATCTTCGAGTTGTTTGTGCAGTCTGCAAGCGGCCGCAACAGCGGCAAAGGCAGCGGGATCGGCTTGCACCTGAGCCGCCGCTATGCCCGCGCCCTCGGCGGCGACGTCACCGTCACCAGCCAACCCGGACACGGCAGTTGCTTC
>JBAXCM010000577.1:0-2926 GCA_037141475.1 Verrucomicrobiota bacterium
CCGATTAAGCTGCAATCGTTTCACAGGGATCTGGGCATCTGGTGTACTACTAGTAAACATATTTATAAGAGAATGTACGGGTGCGGTGGGAAGACGCAGGTAGGTGCGTCTAGCTGACGCAGGTAAGACCCGGCTCACCAACCAAATTCATCACGGTGTTCCACATCGTCACCCCGCGCTCATCCATGTAACGGTCAGGGTAGCGAACTACTTTTGCGTCGCTACCAAGTTCAAAGCCATCGAGAACGATTCGGCTAGCTTCTTGCATAAGCGATTGCGTGGTGGTGATGGCATCGTCAAGTTCATGGAGCGGGGCTTCGATCAGAAGTGCATCATGCACCGGTGCACAAACCCTGATCCCTGCCTCTGTCAGCAGGATGCAGGCGATGCGTAACATCTCGGCACCATTGGCCTGCATCGGGAAATTGCGCAGGCTGCGATCGTTGAGTTCGTCACGGGTATGAATCTGCCACCCAAAGCCTGCCCAAAGCCGGCCGCCGAGCACCGCTTCATCAACAGCGCTGTCAGACCACTTCCAGAACGTCCGGTAGGTGCGGCGATGCAGGTCGAGGAGCTGCCGCGCACGGGCGACCGGTGTATTTATGCGTGCGGCAAGACTAGCCTCGCCCATCCCGTACTGCACCGCCAGTACGCACGCCTTGAACTGCTCCCGTACCGCCTTGTGGGTCTGCTTGGTGGCATCCGCCGGAGCTGCGCCAGCCTGCTTGGCAAATGCGAGGTAGGGATCACCGCTGCGATAGGCTTCCATCATTGCATGATCTCCAGACAGCGCCGCGGCAATCCCGAACTCCTGCTGACTCCAATCTACATAGGCTAAACCCCATCCCGCCTGCGGCCGAATCAAACCGCGCAGCCAGACCGAGGGGCCGAAGATAAACTTGGAGTTCGACGGCTGGTTACGTCCCGTTCTTGACCGGAATGGCGACAGCAGGCAGCGGTTGCGCCCGTCGCCACCCACGTGCAGATTGGCCAAACGCATTTCCGACAAGGCTGACCGAAGTTCGCGGATTGGCGCGATCCGAAGGTAAGTGCGTGCCATTTCACGAAAGGTGGCGTCACTCATGTCGAGCCGGCCGCTTTCCAACCGCGGCCAAGGAATGTCGTTGGCGACAAGATACGCTTCCCAGCGACTGGTCTTGAAAGTCCTCCCCTCATAGACACCGAAGTCCTGATCGATGTCGGCAATTAACTGATCCTGAATTGCCGTCCAGTGTTCCGATAGCAGCGCCAGCGCTTCAACGTCCAGCGGAACGCCATTCATCTGGATGCGCGAAACCGCCTTCATGCTGCGGCCCCGAAGCAGGGCGCGGGGCCAATCGAGCTGGGCCTGCATTACAGTGAGCAAGTCGGCCAGTGCTACCACATCGGTTTCGCAGTAGTCGAGGATGGCCAACTGATCTTGCAGCGACCACGGGCCGCCGGTAAGAATCAGATCCCGCATGGCGTCCTTTTGCTCACCTCCAATGGTTGGCAGGCCGTAGTACATCAGCGCACCGAGCAGCCCATTGCCGTGGGCCAAACGCAGCCCGTTTGTACGGCAGCGGAACTCTACGTAAAGATCCAACACATTGGCCGGCGGTGTCCAGCCCAGCACATGGAAACAATCCATTTCGGCAGAGGCGAAATAGGCAACAAACAAAGCTTTGTCGCCAGTCGGGAAGGGCGCCCTAGTCATCTGGTGCAGTTCACCCTGCCAGTAGCGATGGGTCAGGCCCGAAGGCCATTCCCGAACTACCATGCAGACCGGCACCGGCAGATTACCCTCACGACCGTGCTCCGGATGAAACTCAAAATCCACAAACCGAACCCCGT
Organism: Verrucomicrobiota bacterium; assembly: GCA_037141475.1. Taxonomy (GTDB): domain Bacteria; phylum Verrucomicrobiota; class Verrucomicrobiia; order Verrucomicrobiales; family Akkermansiaceae; genus Luteolibacter. The sequence goes on from JBAXCM010000577.1 coordinate 1,834, forward strand.
CGGTGAAATCGTCGAGAGTCATCAGATGCAGCCCAGTAGCGATTGCACGACGGGATGTTCAAGGCCGGTGATGATCTTGCCGCGAAAGGCCACCTGAACAAGGGCATCGATATCGTGCGCCGGCCATTCGGGTTCGGGCAGGTCCCCCTCGGCCTCATAAACGTCATAGGCGCCCGTGTGCATGTTCGCCGTGATGCGAATCCAGTGCAGTTTGGCATGCTCAACGGCCTGCGCCAACGACTCATGCCACGGGTTGCGGGTGCCATCCTCCCCCGGCAGTGGAACCGGTATCAGCGAGACGTTGTTCTGGCGGTCGATGGCGGCATGCAGCATGACCGGGCGCACCAACTCGCTGATTTCCTGCGCCACCTCTGGAACCACCACGTAGGATTCGCGAGCCTCCTTGTTTTCCAGAATCATGGCGGGGAAGGTCATTTCGTCCGATGGATGCGTGCGAAAGAAGTTGGACTTCTTCGGCTTGCCCACGAGCACGTTGGTCAGCAGCTTTTTGACGCCAAGCGTCACGCCATAGTTTGCCGGAAGGCGAAGGGACTTAAGATCGAGACTCGCGGTCCCTGTGGTGCTTTGCTGGGAGTTTGGGGCGTCCACCAGCTTGACGTTTTCAGATGCATGTTCCATAATTAACCTGCTTTCTAGGCCGTGACGACCTGTTAAAGAGAGCTACCTGTTCGATGGTTACTGCTTTTAGGTTCTCGACGAATCCCGCCTGCAAGCGGGATTTTTCGTTTGATGCGGTACGACTGCTTTTACTCATCTGCCAAGCTAGCCGGATTGGGTAAGATGCAGCGGCTACACAGTGAATTTCGGCTCTGTAGCCGCTGCGGGATTGCCACGCCGTAAGGCTGGTTACGCGGTCAAGCCATTACCCATACACACGCGGTCGATCACCTTTTGAAGAAGGACCGCTGTCTTTTCAGTTCCAGTGCCGAGTTTCACAAATAGGCGAACGTCAGCGTCGTCAAAACCATGTCCAAGGGTTATAGCCACGGCATCTCCATCACCCTCCACTTCTCCAATTAGCTCCCCATCATCGTCGCGAGCATTCAGTGCGAACGAAAGATACAAATTCATG
>JBAXCM010000578.1:0-2911 GCA_037141475.1 Verrucomicrobiota bacterium
CCTTCCGCCATGAGACCATTGGCCTGGCTCCAGGCGTCGGGCACCCCGGAATCGCCGGGGTCAGCCGGGTCGTGCTGCCACGAGACCAGAAACTCGGAACCGATGACCTCGGGACTCGAACCGCCTGGCACGACCCAACCCACCATACAAAAGTCCTCCTTGGACATCTGCTTGTGGAGGATTTCGACGTAATACCTTTGGCCTTGTTTGAGGGTGACCTTGGCCACCTGCTCGGAAAACAGCGGTTTGCCCCCTTGGTTAGCACCGCGCGTCCATCGCGCCTGCCCGCTGTGCTGATCGGCCCTGGCAATGAGCTTCTTTCCCTGCCATGATTCCGAGTCACTCAGCCATAACTCGGCGGTGTCGTTGGCGATGATATTGAACGTGTATTCCCCGCTGGCCGGTGGCTTGATCAATCCCCGCACCCGCGACCCATAATCGTTGCCGTTGCCGACCGGGATTTCCAGGCGGGTTAGATAGCGGACCTCGTCCGGGTGCTGCGGAAAGCCCGCCGACCTCGTCAGGTCGAAGACGTATTGGCCCGGTATGTTTCTCCAGACCTCGAAGCGCACCAAGCCTTGCCTGTTTTCGGCGTCGGCCTTGAGGGGATTCCCATTTGTCAGACACTCCAACCAGTTGGGGATGCCGTCACCGTCGGGGTCGCCGAAAGGACCGCTCGGACCATCGCCGCAATCAAGGTCGATTCCCCACCTTTGCTGCCACTCGGCACGCGGTCCGGACGCCTGCCTGCCCGCGACCGCCGGCGCCGGGCCCGCCATGTTGGAGGCGGGAATCGCCTGTTTGGCAACGAGCACCGTTCTGAGGCCCAGGGCATCCCGTGTTGCCAGTTCCCAATGCACCTCGGAATTCCCCCGCCCCATGGTCCGGAATTCGAAGCGTCTCGCAACGCCCTGCACCAGCTTCACGCGGCCCGCGCCGGTGTTGGGATTGCCGTTGCGCTGAATCAGCCGCCACTCGCCCGTCACATCATCTAACAGCAGAAGCTCGGCGTCGTCACTTCCACGGATGTCGATGGTGTAGCCGCCGGTTTGCGGCGGCACCAGCATGCCGCGAACCCGAACCATTGAGGCCGTCTCGCGTGCCGGCACCGCCAGTTTCTCCAAGGGCAGAGTCGAGCCACCCGCGGGCGTCGCCTGGCTCCGCCACGTGTCGAACGCGAGCGGCGCGGACACCGCCGCCGGCTTCTCAAACGGCCATACCTCCGCGACAACTCCAGCTTTGGTTTCACCGCCGTCTGCCAGGGCGAACGGGGCTGCCATCCACAACAACGACAAGAGCGCGACGGGCATTCGCAGGAGGCATGGTGTTGGAAATTTCATATAGGTTGGGGGACGAAATTGTGGCCGGCCCGGGGCCTCGGACAAACGGATTGCGCCAAACCATCCGATAGGCAGTGTTCGGGAATTAAACGAAAAAGCGGCACGATGTCCAGCACGAATATCTAATTGTTTATATAACATCCAAGAAATCAAGAACCAAGATTACACAATCTTTTGAACTGGCCCGCCACCTCTCGAATCGCATGAGTTTAGGCTCGTGAACGTTGCCCGTCTTGTTAATACCACCTTCGGTCTCCCAATTGCCAGCGTAAAACATCCCGGCGATCTCCCACGCTTGCGGATTTCGCTGGGACAGCCAGACGAAATCAACAACATGAGTCTTTCACCTCGCGCGACCCGCCGCTCCCCTGTATGCCCTCAGGAATGTCAGGCATAAAAGGAATAAGGAATCTCTTCGGAATGAGGAATAGGCCCAAGGGAGGGTTGGGCGCCCCCGCCGCCCCATCGGCCGCATCAGACACCCTCGCAAACTGCGTCGCGACCTTTCTCGAACACCTGGCCTCGCGCGCATACGCGCAAGGCTCCATCGACGCCCATCATTGGGCGCTCAAAGGCTTTCTGGAATGGGCCGAAAGCAAGGAGCTATCATCTCCAGCGGCCTTCACCCGCGCCACTCTGGAGACCTATCAGCTTTATCTCCACCACTACCGTTCGCCGCGCACCAAGGAGCCGCTGGTGGTCAACACGCAGCTTGCGCGCCTCGGGGCAGTGCGGCGGTTCTTTGCCTGGCTGTGCCGCTCCGGCGTCATTCCGGCCAATCCGGCCTCCGACCTCGACCTGCCGCGCAAGCAGGCCCAACGCCTTCCCAAATGCCTCAGTCCCGAGGAAATCGACCGGCTCCTCGCGCTGCCCAACCCCGCCGATCCCATCGGCCTGCGCGACCGCACCATCCTCGAACTATTCTACGCCACCGGCATCCGCCGCACCGAAATGACCCAACTCGATCACGGCGACTACGATCCCGCCGCTCACACCTTGCTCATCCGCCACGGCAAGGGCAACAAGAGCCGGCTGTTGCCGGTTGGCGAAAGGGCCGCGTGGTGGCTGGACCGCTTCCTGGCCGAAGCCCGTCCGCTCTTCGACCACCTGCCCAGCGAAACCGCGCTGTTCCTGAGCGGTTACGGCACCCGCATCACCCCCGCCTACCTTGGCAACTGGGTCGCCGAACAGATGAAAAGTGCCGGCATCACCAAAGCCGGCGCGTGTCACCTGTTCCGACATTCCTGTGCTTCCGCGATGCATCAGGGTGGCGCGGACATCCGCTACGTCCAGGAAATGTTGGGTCATGCCCGGCTCGACACCACGCAAATCTACACTCATGTCAACATCCAGGCGCTCACCGAGGTTCATGCCCGCACCCATCCTCACGGTCTCCTGCCAAAGGATCACGAGCACGGGTTCCGGGAAGCGGCCATGCCCGCCCGGTCTGAACCCGCAGAAATGCCCGCCTCCCACCAGGCAAACGCCACTTGCTTGATAGAATCGAAACCGCCGGACGATTCCGCTTGCGGGCCCGAGGCAGCCGTGCTATCCCCCGTTTCAGCCATGCC
>JBAXCM010000579.1:0-2908 GCA_037141475.1 Verrucomicrobiota bacterium
TATGAAAAAATGCCGCCTGGCGCAGGAACAAAAATACCTGGGCTTGGGATTTGATTTGGTGATCGGCGTTGATGAAGCCGGGCGGGGACCGCTCGCCGGGCCGGTGTTTGCGGGGAAAGGGGATGCAGCGCGAATCTTCGTCGCGGTCTCGGAGGCCGAGGGCCCATGGGGCGGCTATCTGGCGACATGTCGCGTGCTTGAACTCTCCGCTGCCACGGGCTCGCCCGTCGCCATCATTCATCTTCCGCGCGGCGTCGCCGGCACCGACGTGAAAGTCATCGACGACGGCGTCCTCTGGCGATGCCAGGGTGGCGCGCTGGCGAGAATTCGTGCGGGCACGCAGGCTCCCGTTGTGACGATGGGCGGGGGTGGCAGCGACGGTCTCGGCCAACTGGTTTGGTATCGCGAAATTGTTCCCGGCGATGCGGGCGAGAAGCCCTGGTTGCAAACCGGCGCTTACGGCGACCCGTGGATCTTTTCTGAAAGCTCCATCATCAGGATACCCGCCGGAGGGTTTATTAGAAAGAGCGGTGATACCACGATGCACTTTCCCGTCGAGAAACTCGATCTTGTTAATGGCAAGTCCGTCCGCGGACTGCTTTCACTCGGCATTTCCCCGGCGCTCGAACTGCCGGAGTCGAACTACCGGACGCGAACCGACCCGGGCGGGATCGTATCGGTGACGACGACTCGCGGAACCTATGGAGCCGCCATCACGCGGATGGAGCAGGAGGGCGACAGCCTGATTCTCACTGTTGCCACGGAAAGCGGCAGCAATGTGAGGGTGCTCGTCCCGGCGCTCTGACAGGCACTGGAGAACACATGAGGACACTGTTTTGAACATGTTGCGGTTCCAAGGTGGTTAGCACTATTAAATCTCGATGTCCGGCTGACTTCTTATCGCCTCCGAAACTGCATTTCCGAGGCGCCGCATATATTCCGAACGGATGATCTCCATTAGCATGGGCTCCCCAGCAGTAGCTAGAATCGCTCGCAATTCATCCGTTGTATAATTACTCAGGAGTTCGGCAACGGTTTCCGGATGTCGGTTGTTGTAGGCCGCATGCAAAGCGGCTTCGGGACCGTTATCGTCCGCGGCATGAATGTCAGCCCCTTGAGCAACGAGGTACTTTACGGTTGCCGTGCGTCCGTTGGCCGCGCTCTCTCGCAAGGCGGCCCCAGGGATACCGAACACATCCGGAGCATTGATATTTCCGACCCGGTCGAGGAGATACATCACGGTCTCGGTATGGCCGGCACCAGCAGCAGCTAGCAGAGCCGCGTCGTTATTTTCGTCAATTTCGGATTTCTTGCCGAGCAGAAGTTCGACAATTTGGGTTTTGCCGTTTGCCGCTGCATCCACTAGAGCGAGACCGACGACCTCATCGTTATCCATCACATTTGTCAGCAAATATGCCACAGTGTCGATGTGGCCGTTTCCGGCTGCCCTCCCCAAGGCAAATGTTTGCGATACGGCGAGCCACGGCGCATAGCCGAGAACCAGCCTTACAACGTTGATGTGTCCGTTTGAGGCCGCTGCACAAAGAACACAACCAGTGCTGTTCTCGTCACCGGTGTACAGCTTGGCATGATTCGCTAGCAGCACCTTCACGGTTTCAATGTGGCCCCCATAGGCGGCATTGCGCAACGCGGCATCGGGACCCTCGCTGTCTGGAGCGTGGATGTCCGCACCGCCATGGAGGAGTAGATTGACAATTTCGGTGTGTCCGGCGGAAGCTGCGACGCGCAAGGGTGCGCCTCTGAAACCGTCCTCGTCATTCGGGTCGTCAGTGTGGATGTCCGCACCAGTGGCGAGTAGTTGACGGACCGCTTCAGTATTACCGGTTTCTGCTGCCTCAATTAGCTTCTTATTTCTGTCCATATTTGTAGTTAGTTTGTTTGAGTTGTATTTGATGCCGCAAGTGCGGATTCAAAAAAATGGAACTTCGATTTCTGCGATGACATCAGGCAATATTCTGCGGATTCGATTTAGTCGTTGATAGATCGCGTTACCAGTAACCTTGAGCCGCGAGGCCACATCCTCGACAGACATCCGTCCATCCAGGATTAGTCGCGCCACACAGGCATTCGAATGGCTTAGCTTGCCCGATCTCACAGCGATATGCAGCCCTCTCATGGCCATTTCACGCCGAATTGATGCTGACCACTCCCACGGTGCCAGATCGGTGGGGTGAATGCTGAATCCACCATTGAGTTCATTGAGAGACTCATTTCTATTTGCTTCCGCTGTTAGGTGACGACGCGCACGCAATTTGCAGAATCGCAATGCCTTTGCTACAAGCCGTGATAAATTCCACGGGCCCTTGGATTTTTGGTTTTTAGGCACATGGCATTCAGCGCTCTCGCGGTCGCCGCGCATCAGCCAGTCAAGGACCAGAAGGATAGCATCCTGCCGGATCTCATCTTCGTGACCGCAGAGGATTCCGCCGAGCACGCCATCCTTGAGGGCACAACGGACTAAAGTATCAATCTCTTCAGCGAGCCGATCAAGTTTGCCAAGATGACGTTCCTTGGAAATGTTAGTGCCTTCGTTTTGAGTTACAGTTTGGGTATGTTTTGTTTTCATTCCCAAGAGAACCTATTTACTTCAATGCCGGCGCGGCGAAAGCCGAGCCGGCAGGGAGACTGCGACGCAGTGACGGAACTTCAGAGTGGCCATCACGGACTCATCGTGGTGGTAGGATCACCGTCAGGCATCACTCATCGGAGATCAGAGCTACCTAGCCGCCGGGCTGGGCGTGGTCGGCGCGGGCCGCGATTTAGCTGAGGCTTTGCAACCGTGGCACGGCACAGTGAAAGGCGTGCCGTTGGCGGTGTTCGGAGTGAGCCTGACCGAGGCCCCGGCTGCCGGGGAAAACCAACCCGGCGTGCTGCGCTTGCCGGACCA
>JBAXCM010000580.1:0-2895 GCA_037141475.1 Verrucomicrobiota bacterium
GCCACTGCAACCATGGACGACGCCAAACGGCTTTTGCTTGAGGGCGAGGTTAACGATCTCGGTGGCGGCGGTGGCGACGTGATGGAAGTCGCGGATTTGCTGACCGCCGGACATTTTAAAGCTTGGCTCGCCGTTGGCGACGGCGCGAGCTAACTGTGGCAACAGCGATTGCTGTGACTGGCCAGGCCCGTATAGATAGAACAGGCGGTGCCAAGTGAGCTGAAACGGGTGAGCTTGGTTGACGAGCTGGAGGTGCCTTCGCAACGTGTCTTTGGCGACGGCGTAGGCAGTGGATGGATCGGCAAGCATCGCCTCGCTCTTCAGGCCGCTGGTGGTCCCGTATTCCAGGGAGGTGCCGGTGATGGACAGGGCGGGCAGCCCGGCAAGCACCAGCAATTTGAGGAAATGGATGTGGGCGGGTAGTTCGACTTCGAGGTGGGTGAGCGAGTGGAAGTTAGATAGATCTCCCCACGCCAGATGGATCAGCACATCGGGGCGGCCGAGCGCCTCGAACGGGTTCACCGGGGCGGCGTGGATATCCAAGTAAACGATGTTAGCATTCGGAAAATATTCGGCGAGCTCGGCCGGCTTGCGGGTGGCAAGCACGGGGGTGATGCCAAGGCGGATCAGCTCGGCGGCAACGTGACGGCCAAGAAAACCTGATGCACCGGTGACCGCAATTGTCATGGCAGAACCTCCAGGCTGGGAATGGCTGTCACAAATCGCCCGTTCCAAGACCGGATAGAAGCGAGTTGAAGCATGATTTCGTCCTTCAAATTCCATGGCAGGATAACCACGAAGTCCGGCTTGCACTCTGCAAGCTTTGCTTCATCCACAATCGGTATGCGGCTTCCCGGCATGAATTTCCCCTGTTTGGCTGGGTTTCGATCCACCACAAAGCGGATGAGATCGGGGCGGATGCCGGCAAAGTTCATCAGAGTATTGCCTTTGGCGGCGGCTCCATACGCAGCCACCGTTTGGCCGCGGCGCTTGGCCTCGATGAGGAAATGGACAAAGTCGTCCCTGACCTTTTCAGCGCGGGCCTGGAAACCGGCATAATAGTCGGCAGATCGCATGCCGGCGGCATCCTCCTGCTGGAGCAACTGGTGTACCCGCTGGCTGACAGGATGGATGCTCATATCCCCACGCTGGGCAAAGACGCGGATGCTGCCGCCGTGGGTTGGGTGTTCCTCAACGTCAAAAATCTGCAGACCATTAGAGGCGAAGATCCGTTGAACCGCAGTGAGTGAGAGATAGGAGAAATGCTCGTGATAGATTGTGTCGAATTGGTTATTTTCTATCAGGTTAATCAAATGAGGAAACTCGAAAGTGGCGACGCCGGAGGGTTTGAGCAAGATGGCAAAGCCGGCGGCGAAATCATTGATGTCGGGCACATGAGCGAGAACATTGTTGGCCGCAATGAGATCGGCCTGCCAATCATTGCTAACCAGACGTTTAGCCAAGCCGACGCCAAAGAACTCCTCAAGTGTCTCAATGCCCTTGAGGCGCGAGGCCGCCGCAGTGCTAGCGGTTGGCTCGATGCCAAGACAGGGAATTCCCCGCGCCTTGACGTATTGAAGCAGGTAGCCATCATTGGAAGCCACCTCGATGACGCGGCTGGCGGACGACAGGGCAAAGCGCTCAAGCATTGTCTTGACGTAGCTCTCGGCATGCTTTAGCCACTGGCTGGAGAAGGAGCTGAAATAGGCATACTCTTCATTGAATAACTCAGCAGCCCGCGAGTAGGCCTCGGCTTGCACCAGCCAACAGGTTTCACAGATGACCACTTTGAGCGGAAACCACTTCTCCGGACGCCGCAATGAGATTGGTGTTAGATAGGCATTTGAAGGCGGCGCGCTCCCGAGGTCGATGAGAGGCAGTGCCACCTCGCACTGGCAATGGCGGCATTTCATAAGGTCACCCCCTTGAAGTCCGCGTTGAGTAGCGGATGGGCGGCGTCTCGTGGCGAGAGTTCAGAGATGGCCAGAGGCCAGCGGATGGCCAGGGCTGGATCACAGGCATTGAGGGCATCTTCCGCTTCGGGATGATAGGCAGCGGTGTGGAAATAGAGCATCTCGCAGTTGTCGGTTAGTGTCTGGAACCCGTGGGCGAATCCCTCGGGGATGGCGAGGGACTTGTGATTATCGGCACTGAGGATTTCGGCGTGCCAGTGAAGAAACGTCGGTGAGTTGGCACGCAGATCCACAGCCACGTCAAAAACCTCGCCGCGCAGACAGGTGACGAGCTTGACCTCAGCATGCGGTGGGCGCTGGAAATGCAGACCGCGCACCACACCCGGCTTGAATGTTAGAGTATGGTTGATTTGAACGAACGGTTTGCCTTCGGTGATGGTCGAGAGTTCCTCGAGGCAAAACAGGCGTTCCAGATAGCCGCGTGTGTCGCCCTTGGTTTGGCGATGGATGACGTGCAATCCGGCGATCGGGGTGGCCTGCAGATGGAAGCTGGAAATCATGGGCATGGCTGATTCTGATAGAATTCGATTTGGTCCAGAGTCACCTGCCGCATGTCGGCTCCTTGCAGCCATTGCTGGTGCCATTCGACAATGCGTGCCAAGGCGTGGCGATACCCCCAGCGACTCGTCCAGCCCAACTGATGGCGGGCAGCAAAACTATCAAGACTGAGGCGGCCCGCCTCGTGCGGATGGCCACCAACCGTGTCGAGCAGCACACGAGCATCGCCAGCCCACAGAGCGGCCAAATTTGCGGCGAGATCGGCAACGGTGACGTTGTCGCTGGCGTTAGGCCCGAAGTTCCATGCCTTGGCATACTCGTGGCCGCTTTCACCAAGCAATTTGTGGCCAAGGGTTAGGTAGCCGGCAAGAGGTTCTAACACATGCTGCCATGGCCTCACCGCATTTGGATTGCGAATAACAAT
>JBAXCM010000581.1:0-2874 GCA_037141475.1 Verrucomicrobiota bacterium
TACGGATCCCTGCAAAATCAAGGGCTGCAGCCTCATAATAAGAAACTCGGGCTAGCCCTGAGATCCAAGCCGTCTTGCGAAGGGACTGCCCTCACAGCTGGAACTGCCGCCATTCCTAACGAGCATTTTGGTGGGCATGCCATGCTGCATAGACTTTGGGCGAAATCTCGGAGGGTTTGATTTCCGAGCGGCCACCCCAAAAAACATTGGTGTATGATACAGGCATGGCAATGGCGGCCAGATGGCGGTCGATGGCAGCCTTGTGCTCCAAGACCCGCTGCTGTTCGGTGCCGTGAACCACACCCATGATGTTGACGTTGCCAAACTGCGGGCCGCCTTCACGCCAATAACAATGGGTCATGCAGAAGTGACGGCCGACCTCGGCACCCCCCTCGATTTCGCGGCCTTTGGGAACTGCCCAATGGAATAATCCGTTGAAGCGGGTGACCCGTTCGCCAGTCGCGGAGGGTTTCACATGTTCGAGGAAAGTGGAAAACCGCCCGATCACCTTCTTGGCATTGAGGGTTTCCGCGACCTCACAAAACCGTTCGAGCGACACCCCCGCCAACGCCGCACGCCCGATCCATGGGTTTTCCACCACTTCTTGAAGTGTGAGCTCCTCCTTGAGGGCCAGCAATACATCCCATTCCTCAGCGGTTAGATCGACCGCGGTCGTGGTCATCATGACGGCGGGTTCGGCGGCCTTGTCGCCGGGCTCCAGGATTTTTCGCCGGACATGGCCGACGCCTAGGGCGAACACCCCGCGGGCCGGCATCAACAGGTACTCGGTGGCACCGGTAAGCCGAAGCAGGGCGCTGGCGTGTTGATCCAGCGACTCGCCGACGGGCACTTTGAGGGTGGTCCAGAGCCGGTAGCCCGCGCCGGAAACCTCGCCATCGGTAGAGCGAATCACCACGTGGCCGGAAAACGGATCCTGCTGTGACATGAAATCGAAGGCGGCGTTTAGTTGTTCCTCGGGGACCTTCCAAGCGACCAGCGCGCCGTGGGCGAGCTTGGTGGACAGCAGGGTTTGGCGGACGCGGCGGACCACTCCAGCCTCTAACATGGCATGGATTCGGGCAATGACGGTTGCCAGCGGCACCCCGGATTTGGCCGCAATGGCATGAAACGGCTGACGCTGAAAACCTGCGATGAGGTCCTCTGAAACGGCGAGAATGGCGGCATTGGTCGGATCGGTATGGGCGGTGGGGTGCATGAGATGTTAGTTGGAATCGATCAGTTGTTCGAGGTAGGCCAGCGCGGTGTCGCGGTCTTGGAGACGGCCCTCAAGCTGTTCGGTTTGAATGGCTTCCAGCAAGTCCTTGAAGGCGGGCCCAGGCACCAATCCGCGCTGAATCAGGTCGCGGCCTCTAACCAGTGGTGGCGGAATCAGCGGCTCGGCGGAAAACTCTGCGGCCTTGGCTTTGAGGAAATCATAGTTATCGGTGAACCCGTTAGACGACGCGCAATCGACCCGGTGCAACTCCATCTCCAACTGAAAATCGGGCGCTGCCATAAAGCGTTTGACCTTGGCGGTGCGCATTTTTTGCACAGCCATGAACTGCATATGGCGGGCCACCATCGGCACCACGCTTGCCACGATATCGTTCGAGTAACGCAATCGGCGGAGGATGGTTTCGGCCATGGTCGCGCCGATGGCATCGTGGCCGTTGAAGCGGATGCGCCCGGCGTCCTCATCAAAGGTTTGAGTGGGCGGTTTGGCAATGTCGTGCAGCAGCACCGCAAGACACAATTCCAGAGGTGCATCCGGCGCGAGCATACCGAGCATGATCCGGGTGTGGGTAAAAACATCACCTTCGGGATGCCATTCCGGCGGTTGCTCACAACCGATCATCGCCAGCACCTCCGGCACAATTTGGATCATCAGCCCGCAGTCCACCAGCAATTGGACACCCTCGGCCCGCCTCGGCGCTGAGAGGATTTTCGAAAATTCGTCGCGAATCCGCTCGGGTGAAATCCGGGCTAGAAGCTGGGCGCAATCGATGACTGCGGCGCGGGATTGGGCATCGATTGGGAAGCCGAGGGAAGTGCTGAAGCGCACGGCGCGCAGCAAGCGCAGGGAGTCCTCGCGAAAGCGTGCGGCGGGATCCCCGATGGCCCGCAGGACGCCGGCCCGCACGTCAGCGAGGCCGCCGATGAAGTCGATGACCTCCCCGGTCTCCGGGTGCTCAAAGAGACCGTTGATGGTAAAATCACGGCGCTGAGCATCTTGTTCGGCGGTGGCAAAAGTGACTGTGTCGGGCCGCCGATGGTCCTTGTAACTGCCATCCGTGCGGAAGGTCGCGATTTCGATCGGGTGGCCGCCGAGATGGGCGATGACGACGCCGAAGTGGGCACCGACCTCGTTGGAGCCTGGAAACAAGCGCAGCACCTCTGCCGGGCGGGCGGAGGTGGCTATGTCGTAGTCCTTCGGCTCCCGCCCCAACAATTTGTCCCGAACGCAGCCCCCGGCAAAAAGCGCCTCGTGGCCGGCCGCGATCAGGCGGCGGGCGAGAGTGAGGGCGGCGGTGCGGGGGGTCATGGGCTGAGTTTCGGCGTTGGGCGATTTCATTTCAAGAAGGATCGGTCAGGAATTTCACCGCAGGCCAATGTGACAATTTCGTCACATTCCGACCCTTGAGGCGAAGCCATGGGCGCGATGATCCTTCCACTCCGCCGCGAGTGCGGACCTTACCGGCATGATTCGTCCCCCATTTTGTCCCGCTTCCCCCGCGTTGGCGCACCGCCAGTGGGTACTCGGGGCGTGCCTTGCACTCGCCAGCTTCGGGACAGTCCTGAACGGGCAGGAACCCGCACCGTTTTACATCAGGGAATACCGGGTGGACGGGGCGAGGCGCTTGAAAAACTTGGAAG
>JBAXCM010000582.1:0-2854 GCA_037141475.1 Verrucomicrobiota bacterium
CCGGGAGTTCCCCCAGCCGACCGCTGCCGTTGGAAAGCGGGGAGTTCATGCACTCGCGCGAATGCCTGGTCTGGCTGGTCTCGCATGGTGCGCGGCATGGACCAAAGAGGACACCCCCCCGCTAACCGCAAGCACCATCCGGACTGTGCGGACCAACCAGCGCCTTTTGTGGTTCTCATGGGATTATCGCTTGTTGGCGGATAGTTTCTTGCGAGTTCGAGCAGGTGCCTGCCGATTGCCTGATGCGTAACCTTCCCAGTCCAAAGCAAAACCCTCCGCTCACCCGATCATTTGCGCGGGCAGACGCCGCCTCCCGAGTTCGGGCAGTGGAACTTGCCGAGGTTCAAATGGTCGTTGTCGAGGTTCAAGTGGAACCCGCTGATGCCGACGTAGCCTCCGTCGGCATGGCCGTCCTCAACACACGCCCAGTATCCGCGTCCGCCAGCTACTCGTTCCGAGATGAGTTTGCGCTCGCGCTCCATGTCCTCGTCGGTGTAATTGAACGTCCGGCATCCCGCTGTAGCCAGTGACAGTCCAACGAGCATCAGAATTGTTGCCGTGCCCCCACGTCGCCGCACGGTTGATGGTGCGTGTTTCATAGTGTGCCTTGTCGCTTACAACGCGCGTTTCTGTTCAAAAACAATTCCACAATTCTGTCCCGGTGTCAATGACACCGCACAATCATCCGTGCGACATCCGAGCCCGGTTCCCCTCAGGAAACACCAGGGAATCCAAATGATGTCGAGTTAGTGAGCTGACTTGCATTGTAGCCACAACAGGGCTACAATAGCGCCATGAGTAAAACCGCGACGATTCGCACCCGCATCGAACCGAGCCTCAAGAGTGAGGTGGAGGACATTCTTTCCCAGTTGGGGCTGACCGCTTCTGAAACTGTTCAACTGCTTTATCGGCAGATCAAATTGCAGCGAGGTTTGCCCTTTGATGTGCGGATTCCCAATGCCCTCACCGCGCGCACACTACACGCCAGCAAGGCGGGCAAGAATGTGAAGCGGTTTGGCAGCAAGAAAGAACTCTTTGCTGACCTGGGCTTGTGAGAACGTGTAGCCGCACCAACCAGTTCAAGAAGGATGTCAAGCGCGCTGAGAACCGCGGCAAGGACATGGCGAAACTCAAGGCCATGCTTGAACGGTTGATTGATGGCGAGGCGCTGCCGCCGAAATGCCGTGATCACCCGCTGCGCGGAGATTTTCCCGGGAGCCGCGATTGCCATATCGAATCGAATTGGTTGCTGATTTATACCCTCACCGAAAAGGGCGCACACGTTTGCTTTGAGCGCACCGGCACGCACAGCGATTTGTTCCGGTGACGGAAGGACGGAGAATCGGAATGCGCTCGCCGCGGTCAATCTCCGCCAACCTCTGCCGGATAGCGGCGAGGAACTCAATCTCTTGCGCCACATCGTGCAGGGAAACGTCCTCGGGGAACTTCTGCAGCAGGTCCCGAACGATTTCCTTCGTGCTCATGGGGATAGTGTGTCCTGCCGCAGGTGGAATTTCCAGTTTGTCCGCAATCGCCTGCACGTCGGCCTGGGTGGGCGGATTGAAAACCGTCAGGCCCAGCGGCGTGACGGCGATGAGGCGCGCACGGAGGTCGTCGAAGTTGTTCTAGATGGCCTGGAACTGGCCGGGCATTTCGCCCGGGGACAGCGCGCCCTACCTTCAACGGGCTGGGGCGTTGCTAAAAATCATACCCGGTATGCACATCGCCACCGGTATTAGGTGCGTCCATGTTCAATGCGCCGCCGGAGCCGAAAGTAAACCAGTTAGGGTCATACCTAATGTCAGGAGCACGAGAGTATTGGCGAAAGCCAACCTTGAACCTCGCGGCATGAAAATCACCATAGATCGCATTGATGATGGGTTGCGGAGCGAGGGGGTACCGGTCAGTCAAGCGGTTGTAATGGTAGTCAAAATCCTCATGATAGATCATCTGCACCGATGGCCTGATGAAGTCTGAGTCCTTGAGACCGGGAAAAAGGCACGAGTTCCACCAAATGACGAACCGATAACGATAGGAAGTATAATCAGTGTCCTTCACCGGGTTTGACGGTTTCTGCACCTTGTCGCTGGGGCACCAAAAGGCCTTATAGTTCCCCACGTTCACCAACTTCGCCACACCGCCGTAGGTGTCGGTCTTATCGACGCTACTGGCGGCCGAGTTATAGTCGCCGGGAGTGGCGCCGAAACTCAGCGCCGTGGGCATTTTGTTCCTATAACCATCCGTGTAGATCGTCAAGGCAAGGCCAATTTGCTTCAAGTTACTCAGGCAGGCGACGCCTTGCGCCTTACTCTTGGCCCTGGCCAGCGCCGGCAACAACATGGCCGCCAGGATGGCGATGATGGCAATCACCACCAGCAGCTCGATAAGGGTGAAGCCGCCCCGCCTGGCGACTGATACGAATGTGCTTTTGACGCTACGCGGGGCAGGGAGAACCGCTTTTGCTATATCTTGCATTTGCGCAATACTCTAAGCCCTTCCGGGCAGGTTGCAAAACCATAATGGTGAAGTGGAGGCACGAATATGCGAACTCCAGGACTGACCCTTTTACGGGCGACGCTTTCGGCGGGCAACTCCGGCGGCCGCAGAACCCATGTGACTAACCATGCTTCGTGAAACATTGTGTTTCACATTTCCAATCTTCGAGCGTCGTCCAGTTGGCGGGGTTCTTGTCGTCAATTCGCCGTGCCATGTCTGTTCGCCAGCCAGGGTCGTGCTGCAACCGCAAGTGTAGAAGAAAAGCAGCCAATTCGTTCTGCTGTGCTGCTGGCAGACTTGCCACCGCCCGCATCAATTCAGCCATGCTCATGGCCCTAATTGCCAAACCTGGCCAAGC
>JBAXCM010000583.1:0-2850 GCA_037141475.1 Verrucomicrobiota bacterium
TGCCGCAGCCGTTGCGGCCGACCATGCCGATTTTCTCGCCGGCGGAAATGGCCAGCGTCACCCCGTCCAGCAACATTTGATAGCCGTAGCTGAGGCGAATTTCGGTGGCGGAGAGCAGAGCGGACATGGGGCGCGCAAACTCTTGTCCATTCCTCCCCAAACGTCCACCGGAATTCAACAACCCACCCGGACCCAATCCTCGAAACTCAGGATTCTATCATTTCTGAAGTCAGTCGGCAAGAGGCAGGCAGCTCACGGCTTGGCCGGTTTCCAATTGGGGAAATCACTCTGCAATTGGTGGCGGTATTTTTCGGTGCCCGCAGCGTCGCCTTGTTTGTCGAGTATGCTGATGAGTTTGAAGAGGGCCAGCGGCTTGAGGTCCTTGTCATCGTGGAACTCAACGACAATGGTGTACTCGGCGGCGGCCCCGGCGGGGTCGTTTTCCAGCAATTTCAAATCGCCAGAGAGGATGCGCAGGCCAGCGTTGGTGCGGCCTTGGGGGCGCAGGGCGAGGGCCTCATCGGTGGCAGTGCGGGCATCGGCGGGGCGCTTCAGAGAGAGCAGTGCCCGGCCCCGGTCCAGCAAGCCATCGGCTTTCCAGCCAGGATTATCCTCGACGCTGAGGACGTTGGTGGCGGCGGCGAGAGCCCCTTCAGCATCGCCGGTTTCGAGGCGAGCCTTAGCGAGGTAGCGCCAGACTTCCTTGGGGGTTTCGCGGGGTTCCTGGGGGTTGGCAACGAGATTGAGGAAACGGGCGGCGGCAGCGAAGTTATCAGCGTTGTACGCTTGCATGCCCGCCCATTGCAGGACTTGCTCGGGAATGTCCGCTTCATATTTGCCGGTAATGGCCAATTCCAATTCACTGGCCAAGTGAGGGAAATCCTGTGCCGAAAAATACCCAAGGCTCAGCAACAGCCCGGCGTGCTTCGCGTAGGTATCCGGCCGTAAACTGCGTGCCTTTTCCAGATAGACGATGGCTTCCTTGGCTGCATTCGTTTTCGTTAGTCCCTGCCCGATCCAATAACTGGCCTCGGCTTCGAGTTTGGGGCTGAGACCCTTGACGTTTTCGAGCAAGCCTTTGTATCGCACGATCATATCCGCAAGGTTACCTTCGCTGCGGCGGATGCGGGCGCTTTCCAGCCAGCCGAAGGAGATGAGTTCCGGCGGCGTGCCGGCAGCCGTGAGACGGTCGTAGTCCTTGATGGCCTTGGCTGGCTCGGCGCTTGCAGCATAGGCACCGGCGCGCTTGGCGATGGCGGAGTGCAACCGTGAATCTCCGGGATACTTACTGATAAAGTCAGTCAGTGAGCGGATCGCCCCCTGCGCGTCACCCGCATCTGCAAGGCACCAACCACGCTGATAGAGCAGGCCCGGGCGATTCTTCTCACTGATGCGCGCGGCGTTGATCTGAGTGTAAATTTTGGCGGCGGCAGCCAATTCTTTGTTAGCAAACAGGGCTTCCGCCTTCATCAGCATCGCGGTATGGATGCGCGGATCGTCAGCTCGCGTCTTCCGATAGAGTTCGAGGAAGGCATCGACCTGATCAGGGAGGTGGCGACCCTCAATCTGGAAAAAGCACAGCAAGCGGTAGTACGATGCTTGGAAGGCCAAATCATGTTGCGCATCGACGAGGTGCTCGACCTCGCGGAAGTGGCCCAAGGCGTCGCTGGGTTTTTGCAGGCGCAAGTAGGCCCGGGCGACGAGCATCAGCCGGGTGGCTTCTTTTTCGCCCTCGGCCTTCAGTTCGCTTTCGCTGAAAAGACTCACAACCTTCGCATATTCCTTGTTGGCAAAATGAGTGGCCATCAGCGCGGTTTGGGCATCAAGACGGAATGCCTCCATGCCCGGGGTTACCAGAACCATCTTGAGGTATTTTTCGCTGAGCTCGGGTTGCTCGAGTTTGCTGGCGGTAAGCGCGGCGTGAAGAGCTGCCTCGCCACGCAGTTTGATTTGGCTGGGCGAGGCGACAATCTGTTGGTAGAGGGCGAGCGCTTCGGGCAATTTACCAGCCTTGGCGGCGAGGTGTCCGAGGGCGAGTTTGGCCTGTGCGGCAAACAGGGCTCCGGCGGGATCATCCAGCACCTTTTGATAGGCGGTGATGGCCTCACGATCCTGGCCGAGCATGCGGTAGCAGGTGCCAACAAAATAATTGCCGCGGGCACGGTCCTCGGGTTTGGCGGCATTTTTGGCAAAGAGCTCGAAAAGGGGCGCTGCCAAGTTGTACTCCGTTTTATTATAGTGATCTGCGGCGAGCGTGTAGGCGGCGGCGGCGGCCCATTTGCCCTTGCCGTAGCGATTGAGCAAAGTGTGAAAACAGCGCTTGCCCTCATCCATCTGGCCACCCTGGTAGTAGCTGTTGCCCAGGTACCACCAGGCCATTTCGGCATTCGGATGATTGGGAAACTCGTCCAAATAGCTGGTGAAAATCGTGGCGGCGCGCTCAAAGCCAGCCTGACGGTTTTCCAACACGGTGCTGCTTTGGGCGGCATCGTAGAGGTTTTTGCCGCGTGCGAATTGATCATTGCCGGCATCCGGCTGCAGACTCGGATCCACTGGCTCGGCACGCGGGATTTGAGCACACAACGAGCCACAGGCAATAACGAGGATGGCAAGAAATCGATTCATGATTGTTAGATCAAACAGCCTGATGCGGCAGGCGGCCATGACTACTTGGCGGGTTCTGGGCGTTGGGTGGCGAATGAGATATTCCAAATACCGGACTTCTGGCAGGTATCAATGACCTCGACGATGCGCTGGTAATTGACGCCGCCGTCGCCCCGGATGCGCACCGGCTGGTTTTTCCATTGTTTGGCCACGGCGCTGAGCTTGTCGTGCAACTGCTCCAATGTC
>JBAXCM010000584.1:0-2847 GCA_037141475.1 Verrucomicrobiota bacterium
GGTCGGCACCAAGCTCGTCAGATCCGATCCGCTAGGCACGGACAATTGAACGGTCATGGCGGTGTTATCAATCACGCCGGGATAACCAAGAATGGTGAACGATGTGAGCAACGCCGGGCCGCTCACGCTGAGTTTGCCGGTGGCCGTGTCGAAGGTCCATGTCTTGCCTCCATCGACTTTCGTCCAAACGCCAGCCGCACCCGTGAAGCCAGTCACGCTGAAGCTGGAACCATAGTTCGGAGTCGCGACATCGACCAAGGTCCAGGAACCCGTAGCGAGGGTGACTGCCGAGGTGTCGATGGTCAACGCGCCATCCAAGTTGGCTATGCCGGCTCCCGTGATTTTGCTGGTGGTGGCATTGGCCACGACGCAGGTCAAGGCACCAGCGGCGTCTAGGGTCAGCGTGCCGCTGTTGACGATGGTGTTGCCGGAGTAGGTGTTGAGGCCGGAGAGCGTCAGCGTGCCGGATCCTTTCGTTTGGACAATGCCCGCGCCGGAGATCACACCAGAGAGTGTTTGCGCCGCTGAGCTGTCGTAGTTGAGGATCGTGGCGGCCCCGAGGGCGATGTTCCCCGCGTAACTACCGCCGTTCAATGAACCGGACCCGACGGCATTTGCGCCGTTGCTCAAGCGGCCGCCGATGGTCAGATAGCCGCTGGTTACGTTGTTGCCCTTCAACAGAGTGATGGGTCCGGTGAACGTATTCTGACCCACCAGATTGACATAACTCTGAGATCCAGTCTGGCAGTTAAACGTCACTTGAAGCCCCAGCGGAGAGGCGTTGCCGACGTCCGGAATGCCCGTGTCGAAGGTGACTTCCTCGCGGTCGCCGTTGCCACCGGCTCCTGTCTCAATGGCGAGAGTCTGTGCGCCCGTCGCGGTAGATGAAACGGCACCGTTGAACGTGTAAACCGTGTCATTGTCGTTGAAGCGCATGTGGTAAGTGCCACCGGCACCGCCAAAGATCAGCGCGTTGCCAATGGTGAAATTACCCTGCGCACTCGACTGAATGTACAGCGTCGCGTCGTTTTCAATCGTCAGATCGCCCGCCGCTCCGAAGTAACCGTTAGGATCGGTGACGGTCGCGGTGGTGCCAGATGCAAGGGTCGTCTGGGCGCTGGCCTGCCCGGACATAAACAGCGCCCCCAGCGCTGCCGCCAGGGTGATGTGTCTCAGCGAGACGGTAGTTCGTCTAATTAGGTTCAGGATTTTCATGGATTTACTTTCGTCTGGTTTGGCATGTTTGGATGCTTGTGGATATGTGTGTTCTTTGCGGTTTATGGTCAACTATGCATCAACTTGGAGATACCTGTCCCAAATTGGATATTCCGAAAAAGCCGGGATCAGCTCCTTGGAATTGCCTCAATGGGTTTGGCAAATACAAGTGATATTGGATGTACTAAATATTCGCCGGGGGGGGGGGCAAGAAAAATCATCCGAATTCAACAAGTTTTTTCTCTATCCAGTAAAATGCTGAATTTAGAACTCAGTATTTGATTGCAATAGAGCCAAAGTTCCGGGCAAGTTGGATTCCCCGATATTTAGGTAAAACGGCTTGCCGCCCGGCACCGGGATCGACAGCGCAGGGATTGAGCCGTTCGATGCACGGCGTTCGATGTTGGTTGTTGAGCGTTCGTGTCTGCGTCTATCTGGTGCGTCAGCGGTAAAATCTCTTCTCTTCACGCACAATTGAACCGTATGGGACATCTCCGCTTCACTGGCCCACGGCACGTTTGCGAAGCATGATGGGCTTGACGCAGGGGAGAGCATGAGGAAGCGGGCGCGCTCTTGGCGACTCGCCCTTTCAGAATAGTCGCCCCAATATGAATGTGGCTCCTCGTTGCTTCACCAGAAGGCAAATTCGACCTGAAAAATTATTTTTTTCAGAATGAAGAGATTTTTTTTGACAAGGGCAAAATTTTCGGTAAGCTCCGCCCGCTCTTCCCCAAATCTCTCCAGGGGTGCCGCGCCCGGTCCAACTCAACGGACAGGACGCGGTGTTTTTGTCGGGTCGAAGGAAGCCAGCGATTCAGTATCATAGCTCGCGTAGCTCAGGGGTAGAGCGCATCCTTGGTAAGGATGAGGTCGGGGGTTCAATTCCCCCTGCGAGCTCCAGGGCTGCGTCCATATCACCATAACTCTCACGCGAACCAACAACCACCATGGCTAAAGAATCATTCCAGCGCAATAAACCCCACGTCAACATCGGCACCATTGGCCACGTTGACCACGGCAAAACCACCCTCACCGCCGCCATCACTCTCGTGCTTTCGGAAAAGGGCCTCGCCAAAGTCAAGAACTACGCAGACATCGACGCTGCACCCGAGGAGCGTGAACGCGGGATCACCATCAACACCGCCCACGTCGAGTACGAAACGGTCAAACGCCATTATGCCCACGTGGATTGCCCCGGGCACGCCGACTATGTGAAAAACATGATCACCGGCGCGGCGCAGATGGACGGCGGGATTTTGGTGGTGTCTGCCGCCGACGGTCCGATGCCCCAAACCCGCGAGCACATCCTGCTGGCACGCCAGGTGGGTGTTCCCGCGTTGGTGGTGTTTATGAACAAGGTGGACTTGGTGGACGACGCCGAGTTGCTCGAGCTCGTCGAGATGGAAATTCGCGACCTGCTCTCCGTGTATGAGTTCCCGGGCGACGAAATCCCCATCGTGATGGGTTCCGCCAAGGCGGCGCTGGATGGCGACGCCGCGCAAAAGGAAAACATCATTAAGCTGATGGATGCGGTGGATTCCTATATCCCCGAGCCGGTGCGCGTCACCGACAAAACCTTCCTGATGCCCGTCGAAGACGTGTTCTCGATTGAAGGCCGCGGCACCGTGTGTA
>JBAXCM010000585.1:0-2838 GCA_037141475.1 Verrucomicrobiota bacterium
GGCGAGAGGTCACGGCCATAGCGCCCTGCGAAACTGCCGGTCGCGCTTCAGATGCCATTCGCGGCTCATCGCCTCGTTCCGCCCGTCATAGCGTTCGGCATAGAGCAAAGCCCAGTTCCGTCCGCGCGTCGACTTGGCGCCGGTGCCGAGATCGCGCTGCGGGACGAAGTGCGCGGTGACGGGGCTCGGGGCCGCGCCGTCGTTGTGACAGAGCGTGCAGGCCGACGGATCGTCGGGCGTCGTCGCGTCCGGCTTGATGAGTCTTGATTCGCTGATTGCCGCCGCGCCCGAGGCCAGCGAGCCGCCGGCGCCCGCCGCGCCGCCCTGGCAAGAGCCCGCTGCTGCTGCGCCTCCGGCAGCCACGCCGCCGCCGCCCGCGCCAGACCCGTTTCACGACGACCCGCTCATCCAAGCCGCCCTCCAGAAATTCGAGGGCAAAATCCTCAACTAACCACGCCCCCCTATGAATATTGCCAAACTCATGAAACAAGCCCAGCAAATGCAAGCCGGGCTCGCCGCCAAGCAGGAAGAACTCGCCATTCAAGTCGTTGACGCCTCAGTTGGCGGCGGCAAAGTCAAGGTGATCGCCACCTGTGCAGGGGACGTTTTATCCATCAAGATTGACCCCTCGGTCATCGATCCCGCAGACGCTGAGTTTCTTGAAGAACTCGTTCTCAAAGGCGTCCAGGAAGCCCTCGCCAAGGGCAAAAACCAAGCCGCCGCCGAAATGAAAAAACTCACCGGTGGACTCAATATCCCGGGAATGTGACTCGAGAAATCCTCGCCAGTGTTCTTGAGGAAATCGCCCTGCTGCTTGACCTCAAAAACGAAAATCCGTTCAAAGTGCGCGCCTACCGCCAAGGGGCCGACACCGTGCGCGCCTTTGACGGCGACATCGTCCAACTCGCCGCCACCAACCAGCTCACCGGCATCAAGGGGATCGGCGAGGCGCTGCGCGACAAACTTCACATCCTCGCCAGCTCCGGCTCCCTCCCATTCCATCAACACCTCCGCGCCGAATTTCCCCCGGGATTGTTCGACCTTCTAGACCTCCAGGGCCTGGGTCCAAAAAAAGTCAAAGCCCTCTTCGAAACTCTAACCATCAGCTCAATCGCCGATCTCAAGCTCGCCTGCGAGGCCAACAAAGTCGCAGCGCTGCCCGGCTTCGGCACCAAAACCCAAACCAATATCCTCGCCGCCATCGCCCTGCGCGACAAGTTCGCCGACACCTTTATCCTCGGCACCATCAGCCCAATCGTCGATGAAATTTTAGACACGCTGCGCCTCCATCCGGAAATCTCGCGCACCACCGTCGCAGGGTCGTTCCGCCGCGCCAAGGAAACCGTGCATGACCTGGATTTCCTCGTCGCCACCCAATCCCCCGCCCTCGTCTGCGAGGATTTTACCACCCTGCCGCAAGTGGCCTCCATCATCTCTTGCGGTGATACCAAGGCATCAGTGCGCCTCCACAACGGCCTGCAATGCGACCTCCGTGCTGTTTCTAACAGCCAGTTTCCATTCGCCCTACAGTACTTTACCGGCTCCAAGGAACACAACGTCGCTCTCCGCTCCCTCGCCCTCAAACACGGCTGGTCGCTCAACGAATACGGCTTCACCGCCACCGCCAAGGACGCCCCCGAGGTGCCTGCAGCGATCCATGAGGAGACAGATATCTATCACGCCCTCGGACTCGATTTCATCGAACCGGAAATGCGGGAAAACCAAGGGGAGATCGAAGCCGCCGCCGCCCACAGCCTGCCAAGACTTGTCGAACTGGCCAACCTTCGAGGCACCTTTCACAACCACACCACTGCCTCCGACGGCCTCAATTCGTTGGATGAAATGGTCGCCGAAGCCATCGATATGGGCCTCCAGTACCTCGGCATCGCCGATCACTCAAAGTCCACCTTTATCGGCAACGGCTTGGATGAGACCCAGTTGCTAGATCAACTCGCCTCTATCGCCAAACTCAATGCCGACCACCCCGAGTTCCGCATTTTCGCCGGCTCCGAGGTCGATATCCTTCGCGACGGCTCCCTCGACTTCGACGACTCAATCCTCTCCCAACTCGACTACTGCGTCGCCTCGGTGCACAATATCTTCAATCTAACTGAGGAGGAAATGACCCGCCGAATCTGCCTAGCCATGGAAAACGAACACGTCACCATGCTCGGCCACGTTACCGGCCGACTGCTGCTCAAGCGTGAGGGCTATCCGGTCAATCATGCGAAAATCATCGATTGCGCGGCCGCTACCCGCACCATCATTGAGCTGAATTGCAGCCCCCTGCGCCTCGATATGGACTGGCGTTGGTGGAGGCGTGCCCGCGACCTCGGCGTGCTGTGTTCGATCAACCCCGACGCCCATTCCGTTGCCCGGCTCCATCACATCGGCCTCGGTGTGCGCCTCGCCCGCAAAGGCTGGCTCCGCCGCCAGGATATCCTCAACACCCGCTCTCGCGCCGAAGTGGAAATTTTCCTCAAAACCCCCAAGGCCGCGCGCTGAGCCAGCCCGGAAGCGGGCCATCGAGTATGGCCCCGATGTTCCGCCCCCTCTACCTAGCGGCATCTTCCTTCGCCTTGCCTTCAATCGTGCGGTTTTCATTGCTTTCCCGTCCCGTTGCCTGAACACTCACGTCGCATCCATGCAAGTCGTAGCCATCGCCAATCAAAAAGGCGGCGTCGGGAAAACCACCACCGCCATCAACCTCTCCGCCGCCCTCGCGCTGCGTGGCCAACGCGTCCTGCTACTCGATTTGGACCCCCAAGCGAATTGCACCAGCGGCCTCGGCATCGAACCACCCGATGGCTGCAGCATGTACCCCGTGCTCATCGGCGA
>JBAXCM010000586.1:0-2832 GCA_037141475.1 Verrucomicrobiota bacterium
TGGCAAGCAAGAGAGCGCCGTCCTTGAAGTAGATTTCAAGCGGTTGCCGACCGGGCAGGCGATGCCCTCGGGGTGGATAAATCCCGGCGGTTTTCCGGGCTGTCGGGCTATCGAAAATTGATCGATAGCGGCGTGGAGGCGGTGGTGCTGGAAGTGCCTCCGCACTTTTTTGCGGAGCAGGCGAGCGCTGCGGTGGCCGCCGGTCTGCACGTTTACATGGCCAAGCCGGTGGCAGCGGATGTGCCGGGCTGCGTTGCGATTGAAGCCGCCGGCAAGCTGGCGACGGAGAAGCAGCGGGTGTTTTTAGTGGACTATCAAATGCCCACGGAGCCGGCGAACATCGAGGTGGCCAAACGCGTTCAGGCTGGGGCCCTCGGCAAGCTGGCGCAAGTGCAGACGTTTGGGGTGTGCGGGGGCTTCTCCGACCCACCCAAAACCGCCAACCTTGAAAGCCGCTTGCAGGGGCTCGTCTGGGTCAATGATATCGCCCTCGGTTGCGATTTATTGGGAAATTTTGACATTCATGCGATTGACGCGGCGCTGTGGCTTATCGGCGAGCGGCCGATCGCAGCCACGGGATTCTCGAGGATCTCGCGGGTGGACCCGCACGGTGACGGCCACGATGTGTGCTCGCTGGTCTATCAATATGCCAATGGCGTGGTTCACAACCACTTTGGGCAGGCACTCAATAATACCAGTGACAGCTCGCTGCTGGCCGTTTGTCATGGCCCGCTGGCATACGCACAGGTCAATTACTGGGGCAAAGCCTTCGTGCGGGGAGGACCTCAACAGTACAACGGTGGCACCGTGGACAACCTTTACGATAACGGGGCCATGCGCAATATTGCCAGCTTCCACCAACAAATCACCAGCGGCGATTTTACCAACGCCAGCGTGCGCCGCGCTGTGGATGGCTGCCTCACCTGCATCCTGGGCCGCGAGGCCGCCGAGCGCGGCATCTATCTAACCATGGAACAATTGATCAAGGAAAACCGCCGCCTCGAAGTGAACCTGGAGGGCCTCAAACCATGACCTGCAAACCCGCCATCTGCCTCCTTATCAGCCTCGGTGCCGCCGCTTTTTGTGCTGCGGCGACGCCAGCATTTTTCGCGATGGACACCGGCACCCGCGACGCTTCCCACCAGACGGCCGAAGCACAGGTCGCCTTGGTCAAGAGCCTTGGGTTTGATGGGATCGGCCCGAGCTACACGTCACCGGAGGCGTTGCGCGACATGCTTGCTGCGGTGGACCGTGAACACTCGAAATTGTTTGCCTTGTACGTGCAGTTGGACCTTGACGCCGCGCAGCCGTTGAGCGCGGGAATTCGCGACTCGATTCACCAATTGCAGGGGCGCGACGCGATTCTGTGGTTGCACGTCACCTCCACCGCCCACCGGCCGTCGGATCCGACTGGCGATGCGCAGGCCACGGCCATTCTGCGCGAGGTGGCCGCTCTGGCGGAGCCGGCCGGATTGCGCATCGCTCTTTATCCGCACACTGGGATGTGGATTGAACGCGTGGATGACGCGTTGCGAGTGGCCCGCTTGGTGGATCGAAAAAGCATTGGTGTCTGCTTCAATCTCTGTCACTGGTTGATGGTCGATGGCACTAACCTCGAAGCCCGGCTCACCGACGCCCTGCCGCACCTTTTTGTGGTGACCCTCAATGGCGCTGATACAGGTGCCAAGGATTGGGGGAAACTCATCCAACCCTTGGACAGCGGAACATTCGATGTGAGTTCGTTACTAACAAAACTCAAGACGCTTGGGTTTAATGGGCCTATCGGGTTGCAACATTACGGCATTCAAGGCGATGCCCAGGCCAACCTGCAACGCTCGATGAGCGCCTGGCAGCACCTGCAGGCCAGCCCCCTGATGCCGGCTGGCAGTGCGCTGGCCGGGTGGGAGGCCGCCGCCGGTTGGAGCGAGGTTGGAAGTGTAGGTCTCGACCCGCAGAAGCCCACTATTCTGCAAACCCAGCCTGGAACCGGGGTGGTGGTCTCACAAGGCAGCGGTGGCTATTTGCTCACCAAGGAGCATTTTGGTGACGTGGCGGTGCATGTTGAGTTTCTCATTCCGCAGCACTCAAACTCCGGCGTGTACTTCCTCGGCAGCCACGAACTCCAAATCTACGATAGCTTCGGAGTGGCCGCCGACCAGTACCCCGGCATCGAGTGCGGTGGCATCTATCCGGAATGGCTGAACGATGCCAACGTCCGCGGCCATTCACCGCTGGTCAATTCCAGCAAGGCTCCCGGCGAGTGGCAGACGTTCGACGTGACTTACCGCGCTCCGCAATTCGATGCCGGCGGCCACAAAACCCGCAACGCCCGTTTCGAAAAAGTCATCCACAACGGGAAACTTGTGCAGAATGATGTGGAATTATTCGGTCCGACCCGCGTCGGCTTGGCCGAACAGGCACGCGGCCCGTTGCGTCTGCAGGGCGACCACGGCCCGGTGGCTTTTCGCAATTTGCGCATCCGCCATCTCGGCGAGTAACCGCGATACGGTTAGCACATCATGTCAACGCCGCCCCTCCTCCGGTCCAGCCAAACCGACAGCGAATGAACCGCCCAAGTATGGAGTGCGGTGGCATGACACCGCTTTGGCTAGATTTCTCCCATCACTGATGTTTGCCACAGAAGCGTTTGGTGCGGAAGGGTCGGCTTCGGCCCCAGGTGACGGCCTTACGATTCAATAGCGGGTCAGCGATCCACGTGTCTGCCGCCGACGCGGAAGAACCGCTGTCCGGCGGTGCCCAATGGCAGTTCCACAACATCACACTTCCTGACTTCGGCGGAAAATGGTTTGGCACTTTTGGCGGCTCAGACGA
>JBAXCM010000587.1:0-2814 GCA_037141475.1 Verrucomicrobiota bacterium
CTTCCTCGCGCTGGAACCCTGCGACATGCGCAAGTCCTTCGACGGACTTCACGCCTTGGTCGTCACCCGCCTCGGCGACGATCCTCGTGGCGGCGCGGTCTTCGTGTTCATCAACCGCACCCGCAACCTCATCAAGCTCCTTCACTGGGATGGAACTGGCCTCTGGGTCCACGCAAAAAGGTTAGAACGAGGCACATACCGCTGGCCCAAGCCCGCCGATGCCAAAAACGGCAAACTCAGTCTCGAACCCGCCGCCCTGGCCATGCTAACCGACGGCATCGACATGCGCGACGGCATGCGAAGGGCATGGTTCGAGCGGGAATGAAAAAAATAATTCACTCAAGCCGCATTTTTTTCGCTTCTTCGTGAAATCCGGTGGGTATGTTAGTGGAGAATTTCAAGTTATATGATCGGACGTGTGTTCCGGGGGACGGGGAGCCATCATGGTTTCTTCGCGAGAATGGGCACCCCGGCAGCTCGTCGGAGCGAAGAAACCATGATGGCGGTGGTTGTGTGGACGGGCTGTTTTCACAATCAAGAGTGGGTTCAGACCGCCAGGTCCAGTTTGCCGAGGAAGAACAGCACCCGCACACGCAGCGTGCGGAAGGTGCGCAGTCCGCGGGCGTTGGCGATCACCCGCGCCACGAGCGAGTTCATGCCCTCCGAGGCCGCGTTGGTGATTCGGTGTTTCAGATAGTTGAGCAAACCCCAGAGACGGTTTGCAAGCATGTCGGCGACCTTCTTGAGCGGTTCGAGCTTCGAGCGCTTCACGCTCCGGTGCCAGTCTTTGAAGAACTTCTCCGCCGGGGCCTGATAGATATAATCCCAAAAGGCCGCAAAGGCCTCCTTGAACCGCCACGCCTTGCTGGTCTTCAGATTGGCGTTGTAGAGATTCTGAAACGAAGGCTCGCATCGCAGGTCGGGAAAGTTCCGCAACCACAGGTATTTGCTCTTCTTGAGAGTATCGTCGCCGGCACTCATCAATTCCCGATGCTCCTCCTTGCGCACATCATCCACCGCCTTGTTGAGGTGGGCGCTCACATGGAACTTGTCATGCACAATATCCGCATTGGGCAACAGTTCGGTTGCGGCATTCTCAAAGGCCGCCCACATGTCCATCGCCACGGCCTCAACTCCCTCGCGTTGCTCCTCGGACAGCGTTTCGAACAGTTTCTTGGCGTTTTGCGTCGTGCGGCCCTCCACCAGATCCCAAACACGATTGTTGTCCAGATCGTTGAGGATGCTCGCGTAAATATGCCCCCTTCTAAAGCTCTTCTCATCCACGCCCACCTTGGTGATGGGTTCATCCTCCCGCCGCAGCAAGCCCCGCTCCACGGCCCGCTCCATGATCCGGTTGACCGTCTGCCAGTCCAAACGCATCGTCGCCGCCACCTTGTCCACATTGCCACAAGCCCGCAGCCATATGATGACCGCCTGTTCCATAAGTTTGGTAAAACGCTGGTAGCGGTCCGCCCACGGCACAGCAACTTCCTCGACCTTGCCATCCCGGTATTTCACACTCGGAACGCTCGCCTCAATGATCGTTTCAAACTGACAGGTGTCCAGATGCCGCCATCTCCGCTCCGTCCACTTGTGCACAGTCGCGGGCTCCTGGGTTTCCGGATGAAACCACTTCGTCGTCCGGTCAATCTCCACTCGGACCACTACGCGGTTAGCGGTCATATCAAGGTCAACGTTGTTAACACTCCAAGGGGACTCCAATCCGAGAATGTGGCGGTAAAATTCGGTGCTCGTCATCGGCGCCAGTTTGACAACTCAGCCGATTTCCACAAGAATTCCCACCGAAAATCACCAAGAACCTTTTTTTCTTGCGGTTTCCGGCAAAACTACTATTTCTCTAGTAGTTTATGGCCGCGCACGAACCGCCACCATCCGAAAGTCCCGCCCCGGGCGGGGATGAGGTCGCGGCCCTGCGTGCTGAAGTCGCCCGCCTGCGCATCGAGAACCAACTCCTGCGCGAGCGCATCCACATCATCATCAAGCAGCTCTTCGACAAGAAGAGCGAGACGCTCGACCCGACCCAGCTCGAACTGCTGTTGGATCCCGACGCCGCAAAAAAAGCCGAAGCCGCCGCGTCCGCAGACCCCGGACCGGCGGCTGAAGCGACTCCTGCCAAAAAGCGCTCCCCGCGCAAGCCCCGCGATCTTTCCCATCTTGAAGTGCGCGAGACGGTGCTCGTCCACGATGACGTCACGCTCAACCCGACCGCATTCCGCGAGCTGGAGCGGATCAACACCGACCGCCTCGATTTCCAACCCTCCCGCATCTTTATCGAGCGCACCGTGCGCGTCGTGCATGTCGCCATCGACCAGCCCGACGCAGTGCCCGTCAAGCCGCCCGCGCCGCCGTCCCTGGGACTTGGTGCCACGCACCGGCTGGTGGCCCACGTCATGGAAGCCAAATACTGCCACCACCGGCCGCACTACCGCACCCAGGGCATTTTCAATGTCCGCCACGGCGTGGACATTCCCCGGCACACCCTCTGCAACTGGGACAAGGTGGTCGCCGACACGATCGAGCCACTCTACAAACTCGTGCACCACGACCTGCTGCAAAGCGGCTACCTCCAGGCGGACGAAACCCCCATCCGCTATCTCAACCCCGGCAAGGGCAAATGTTCCACCGGTTACCTCTGGGTGATTCACGCCCCGCGCAACGGCATCAAGGGTGATATCCTCTATCAATGGCACCCCAGTCGCAAGGCCGCCTGTCTTGACGACCTGCTGGGCAATTACCAGGGATTTTTGCAAACCGACGCCTACCCTGGCTACGATTCCTGGGCCGATGGCAAAA
>JBAXCM010000588.1:0-2806 GCA_037141475.1 Verrucomicrobiota bacterium
AGAATATTGTGGAGGGCTTCCTTGACAGCGAGCAGCAGGCCGTGGCGGCGGTTAGGCGGAACAAAGGACCGGGGAAGAGCCTCATCCAACTCGAAATGATAGGTAAGGTTGGCAGGGGCGAGGATTTCCTCGGTGCGGCGGCAAATGAAGTGGCTGAGGCTCTGGAGGGTGTCGTTCTTTGGGTTGACGGACCAGAGGATTTCATCGAAGGCGAGAATCGTCTGACGGGCGACATTGGCCACCTCGGCATTGTGCTTGCGTGAAACGTCGGATGCTGTGCCGGGTTTGGCCGCAAGGCTGCTGAGGATCGAGATATGCGATAGGTTGGCACCGATTTCATCATGCAGGTCACGGGCGATTCGCGCCCGTTCCAGGTCGAGAGCGTGCTGGCGCTGGAACCGCCAGCCGCTGACCGCCCGAGAGGCGGCGAACGCCAGGCTCAACACCACGCTGGCGATTAGCAGCCAGAACCAAACTTGTTGGCTCACTGGCAGCAGGACCTTGAGCTCGAGACCTTGCGCCACACCGCGCTGGCGACCGGCGACACCGATGCGCCACATGTATTCGCCGGCCTGGACGATGCCGGTGATTTCCAAGCCGTGGGCCGAGTTGAGTACCACAGGCAATCGGCTATAGACAAACAGAAATCCTTCACGGGCCCCCGCGTCGCTCAGTTCGATTTGCATCGCTCCACGGCCGCTGGTAACCCGCCGGGTCTCGGCGGCACCACAGAAGATATGCAGATTGGAACCGATCAGAACCGGCCTATTAGGTGTTCTATCCAAATCGGTGAAACACAGGTGCTGGGATGCGGAGGGTGCCAGCGAAGGCGTCGTCCACGCACCTTTGGCCACCCCCAGATAGCGGTTGTCCCAGAACGACCAGACCGCATATCGGCACTGCGGATCCATGCCAGCTTTGGCAAAATCCAAAGTGATGGCGCGCTCGCTGGTATCTGGATTCCACAGCAAGGCGACGGTGCTCTCGCCCCACTCGCGCTTGACGTGACCGACTAACCGCGGCCACTCGTCGCTGGTACCCAGATCTAGCACCTCGCTGTGTTCCGTGGCGGGCGGGGTGAGCACCTCGACGTTGCGCCAATTGGCCTTGAAGCTATCCCAGTGCCATGGGTCCGAGGTGGTGGCCATGCCGCCGGACATGCCCACCATGCTCATCCATGTGCGAACCAGCGGCCAGCCACCGGCTATCGCGCTAACGTTAGTGATATCTGTGCCCAAGTAATAGTTGCCGTTGTCCACTGCGAACCAACGGCCGTGAAGTTGATAGGACCGCAACACATCGCTCATCGTGCTACGAACAGAATTGCGGTCGGCGGCCACCCCGGTCCGGCTCGCGTCCACCAGACCAACCGTCGCCCGGTCTGCCTGAAAATCGCAGTATAACAAATAGGTGGCCTCGCCTGCCGCCTCCCGCAATGCGCCAAACCCCTGCCGCATCACTTCAAAAGAGGTTTTCTTGGGATCAGTGCCCGATTGAATCTCCAGCCCGTAAAAATTAATCTTCAAATAGCTGAAGCCGCTGGCCACCGCATGCCGGATGCGTTGGGCCAGCTCAGCCCAGCCCGCCGCCTCCACCACGGTCGTTTGAGCGCGCTTGGCGGGAAGACCAAGTTGTAGGCCGGGACGGGCACCGGTGGCTGCGATTCGCCGCGCGTAATAGGCCAGACTCTCGGGGAATTTCTCGTTAGTCTCCTCGTCGCCGCCGCCATAATTCTCATAACCTTCGTCAATTTGAATGACTTCGGGGCGCAGCCGGTCCTCCGAATTCAACACAGTCTTGGCAATCTCCAACACATCTTTGCCAGTGACGTTGCCTGCGAGAAAATACCAACTCGTCCAACCCGCCATGGCACCATTGGCTGTGCGCGCCCCATGGGTCTTGCCCACCCACTCCGCCCAACGCGCCAACGCCGGCTGTGGCGCCTCCATCAACAGCAGCACCTGCTGCCCCCAGCGGGTCTCACCGGGATCAACCCGCACTCCGCTCATCTGCGCTGTTATGTCGAGCTTCACATCCTTGTCAGTCGGATGGCTGACGCGGGTGTCGAGATATGCACAGGGCGAACCCACCGGGCCGAAGAGCAAGCCTGGCCCGTCGCGTCGATAGAGCGTGCCATTCTCCCACACGTGCTGCGGTGTTTGGATTGAATCGAGGGTTTTTGCGAAACCACTCACCGGACCCATTGAGGTCAGCCACCAGTCGGCCAGACGACCCTCCACCTGCATTGCGGCGGCAACCGGTGTTAGACTCAACAGCGCCACCGGTGCAGCACCGACGTTGTGGATTCCTGCTTGAGCAAGCACGCCCGCAACCCCTGGAACCCGGCCTAACCGGAATAACAAATTCACCTGGGATTCGGCAAAATGCAAGGTTGTGGCGCATACCTCAGCGCCACCGTACGGGGTTTCCTCGGTGAGATGCTGGGTGGCAGCCACCGCCGTGCCATTGGCAGAGATGAGGTTCTGTATATCACCAGCGACCCGCAGGCGGGCCGCAAACCCGCAACCAAACCCGCTCAGCCCTAGGGCCGTCACGGAATACGAGCGACCATCCGCAGCCAGCGCCGCGCTCACCGCGGCGGCATCAACCGGCGCGGCCAGCGCCACGCTCACCGCGGCGGCATCAACCGGCGCGGCCAGCGCCGCGCGCCCCACAGCCAGCGCTGCCAGCATGCATGCGCATGAGATCCACTTCGCGATAATCACCACGCAAGATGTGGGCTGGCACGACCGCAAAGGCAAGCGAATTGGGCTGTAGTTGGGCTGTAGTTGGGCTGTAGTTGGGC
>JBAXCM010000589.1:0-2805 GCA_037141475.1 Verrucomicrobiota bacterium
CCGCCGACGCGGAAGAACCGCTGTCCGGCGGTGCCCAATGGCAGTTCCACAACATTCGTTGGAGGGGTGGCTGCGATGCTGTTAGAAACTTCAACCCAATTCACCAGATCGCTGCTGCCGGAGATTGTGTAAACGCACTTTTCGGCGCTTTGCCACTGGATTCGCAGGCGTTCCGGTGCCGGGAGGTCAAAGGCCAATATCTTCATGCAGGAATTGGCGTCGGTCGGGTCCGTGCCACTCACATACTCGTCCAGATTGATTTCAAGAACCGCCCATCATCTTTTCGTTTTCTATCCACACAGTCAAACCTCTTCTATCCGGGCAAATATTTCTTTCACCCCAGGGATATTCTGGCGAATGAGTGGTGATTTGTCAGTCCCTTTAGCCGGATTTATTGCATCCTCGCCACTTTGCGCGCTCCGGGCTTGCCCTTTGGCCAATCCGAGGCATGCTCGCCGCGCTGTGAATTCCCTTCCTGTTGAGCCATCCTTGGAAGCCTTCGTCGCCCTAGCCGGGCGGGGCAACGTCGTTCCTGTTTATACCCAGCTGGCGGCGGACTTCGAGACCCCGCTTTCCGCCTACCTCAAAGTGCGAGACGCCCGTCACTCATTTTTATTGGAAAGTGCCGAGAGCAGTGAAAAAGCCGGGCGTTGGTCGATCGTCGGGAGTGGTCCGCGGTTGGTGTTTGAGGCCCGCGACAAGCAAATCACCATTCGCGAGGACGGTGTGACGACCCGCAGTTTTACCACTCCGGACGATGTGTTAGCTGCGCTTGAACGCGAGATGGCCCGCTACAAGCCGGTCACCCACGGGGCTCTGCCGTTATTTTCCGGGGGCATGGTCGGCTATCTTTCCTATGATGCGGTGCGCCAGTTTGAGCCGACATTGGGGCCACCGCCGCCCGATCCGCTGGGCATCCCGGACGCGATGTTTGTGTTGGCCGACACGATGCTGGTGTTCGATCACCGGCTGCGCCGCTTGCAGGTGGTGGCCAACGCTTTTATCGACGAGTTTGCCAGCCCGGCCGCCGCTTATGCCGCCGCCCGCGGGCGGATCGCCGCGCTGGTGGAAATCCTCAACCGCCCGCTGCATGTGCCGGCCCTCAACGGCTTGCTGCAAGTGGAGCCCGTTGAGGCGCAAAGTAATACTAGTCAGGAGGAATACGAGGCGATGGTGCGGGCGGGCAAGGAATTCATCGTGGCCGGGGATATTTTCCAGTTTGTGCCAAGCCAGCGATTCGAGACAAAATTTGAGCAGGCCCCGGTGGACCTCTATCGGGCGCTGCGCTTCGTTAATCCCTCGCCTTACATGTTCCTGCTGGAGCTGGGTGATTTCGCGCTGGTCGGCAGCTCACCCGAGGTGCATGTGCGCTCGATCCACGGCCGCATTGACATTCGGCCGATCGCCGGCACCCGCTGGAGAGGCCAAACACCGGAAGAGGACGACGCGCTTGCCGCAGAGTTGTTAGCTGATCCCAAGGAACGCGCTGAGCATCTGATGCTGGTGGACCTCGCACGCAACGATGTGGGTCGCATTGCCAAACACGGTGCGGTGCGGGTGGATGATTTCATGATTGTTGAGCGCTACAGTCATGTGATGCACATTGTGTCCAACGTCAGTGGCGAGTTGGATCCTGCGCACAGTGCCTATGACGTGCTGCGCGCCACGTTTCCCGCCGGTACCGTCAGTGGCGCACCCAAGATTCGCGCCATGCAAATCATCAACTCGTTGGAAAAACACAAACGTTGTGCCTATGCCGGTGCCGTCGGCTATTTCGGCTTTGATGGCTCCCACGATTCCTGCATCACCCTGCGCACTTGTTTGCTCAAGGGCGGCAAAGCCTACGTTCAGGCGGGTGCCGGAGTGGTGGCCGACTCGGATCCGACCTACGAATACAACGAGACGCTCAACAAGGCCAAAGGCATGCTTCGTGCCATCGCCCTCGCAAGAACACTCGAAGAATAACTCATAAGTTCTCCCCCCATGCTCCTGATCATCGACAACTACGATTCGTTTACCTACAACCTCGTGCAATATTTTGGTGAACTGGGGGAGGAGATGAAGATTGTCCGCAACGATGTGCTCACGGTCGAGGACGTCAAGGTGCTCAAGCCCGCTCGCATCTGCATCTCGCCAGGACCGTGTACGCCCAACGAAGCCGGGATTTCCTGTGAAGTAATCCGCCAATTGGGTGACACCACGCCGATTCTCGGTGTGTGCCTCGGTCATCAATCCATCGGCCAGGTTTACGGTGGCGATGTGGTGCGGGCCGATCGTTTGATGCACGGCAAAACCTCGCCGATCCATCACTCAGGGAGAGGTATTTTTGGTGGCATGCCGACGCCGTTTGAAGCCACTCGCTACCACTCGCTCATTGTCAAACGCGAGACCCTGCCGGATTGCCTCGAGATCACCGCTTGGACCGCCGAGGGCGAGATCATGGGATTGTGCCACAAGCGACTTCCCGTTCACGGCGTGCAATTCCATCCGGAGTCCATCCTCACCCAGGACGGCAAACGCTTGCTGGAAAACTTCCTGCGGCTATGACAGCAGTGTTGCTGATCAGACGGGGAAATCGGTATCTCTCGATTTCTTAGGGTGTTACGCCACATTTTTAGATAAACATACCAACCCTAATAATACCGGGTTGCCAAATTCTATCTCTAAAGTAGTTTCAGGAAACCCAAAACCCCAATGAAAACTACTGCATCAGCCGCTGGCTTAGCCATCTTCACAGTATTAATATCTATTGTCCCGGGCATGGCAGCAGAAACCACAACTGCTGACCGGATTGACGGTCTCCAC
>JBAXCM010000590.1:0-2799 GCA_037141475.1 Verrucomicrobiota bacterium
CCGCTACGCTCCTTCCACCCCCCCCCGACTGATCTCCACGTCTCCCTAATCCGTAATCCGCAACAGGGTGAGTTGCTCTAGCCGGGATCATTTCGAATCAGACTTGCCCAACACCTGATCGACCGGTTCCTCGCCGGTGAATTTCGGTTGGCGGTCCGAGAGCAATTTGATTCGGACGTTGCGAAACCAAACCGGAACACCGCCGTAATTTTGGAGCCCGATGAATCCCTCGCGTGGCAGTGCGCCCATCGGATTCGGAAATTTGTTGTGCGAGCCGTCCGGATTTTTGTGCGCCTCTTTCCACTGGTCCAGATCCCCTCGAACGACCTCCTTGCCGTTGAGTTCCACCGTCAGCAGATTACCATTCATCGTGATCAGAAAATGTTCCCACTCACCGACGGGCTTGTTCGCATCCACCGCCGGATGCACGCAATCATAAAACGCTCCACTTGCGTTGCCAGCGTCCCACTTCACGTTGTACTCCGCGTTATCGAGAATCTGGATTTCCATCCCGGTGTTCACCTCGTCACGGTGGTTGTGAACGTGCAGAAACACCCCGCTGTTCGCCTTTGCCTTCGCGCCCATCTTGAAATCCAACTCCAGTGCGAAATCGCAATAGCGCTTCTTCGTGAACAGGCTCGGCCCCGCCTTGGCAACCCGCAGTTCTCCCTCGTCCGTGATGATCCACGCGCCTTGCCGTCCATCCATATTCCACGAATCGAGATTTTTACCGTCAAACAAGGGAATCCATTCCGACTCCGCCGCGCCAACTATCCTTGCCGCAGCAAGTCCGCCCCCTAAAATTATCGCAAGAATATTTTTTGTCATGATATTGTCTTTCTGAATCAATGATTGTTAAAAAAGTACCTTTGTAGTGAAGACCGTTGCCGGAGCCAATGGGTCTGAGGCGATGCCTCGCTAAACGATCGGCCGGACGTCATTTTTTCGCTTTCAGGTCGAAGGATTTGAAGGCGACACCGCGCTGATAGGGTGCGTTGAACCAGATCATCTGGCTGCCCTTGACCAAGCGGATGTCCACGGGTGGGGTCGTCTGCCACAGTCCGGCCGTCCAGGGCAGGGACAGCCAGGCATGGCCGTCTTGGACCGAGCCGACGCTGAATTCCCAGATGGTGGGGCCGCCGGTGGTGCCGCTGCTGTCGAGCATGTGCAATCGCACATACTGGGCCGTCACCGCCGGGAAATCCTTGACGTAGTCGCTACCGATGGTCGTCCCCTCGATGAGGGTTTTCCACTCGGTGCCGGCTTTGTACTCGATGACGAATTTGGAGATTTTGCTATAGGCGCGTTCATCGATCATGACGGTGCTGATGAGTGTGGGTTTGCCCAAATCGAGTTCGAGGAAGGCATTTTCCACGCCCAGGCTGCAGGCCCAGCGGGTACCTGGATTGTTGTCCACCGCAAACTGGGCACCCAAGTCTTTCACCTGTCCGCGATACACGTTGGAGGCCGTCGCCTGCTTAACCGGGGCCATCGCTCCGAACGATCGGACGGAGAGCGCCTGGCCACTGTTGATCGTGGCAATCTTGGTGGTCAGCTCGTAGAAGCCCGTCTCTGGCACTTCGATTTTATAGCCGACCCAGCAGGAAGCCATGCCCTGGGGGAAAAGCAATTGTTTGCCGCCGGCGGTGCTATCGATGAGTGCGACCCGAGGTTCGCCGCCCCAGACGGTGATGCCACCGGTATCTGAGTAGCTAGAGCCCTCGACGTGAATGACGCCGGCGACCGGCTTGTAAGGGGGCTCCGGCTTGAGGGCGGGTTTGGCTGCGCCCGGGTCTTTGGAAGACACGACGGCCCCTGAATCCGCGTCCATCTCGCCGAGTTTTTCCGATGCCGCCAAATCCCGCTTGGTCACCGCCAACGCCTGGGTGATGCTTTTGGCCACCGCCAGCACAGCAGCGCTTTGTTCCTTGGCGGGCATGGCCGCCGCCAGCCAGCGCATGTGTTCCACCTGGGTAAAGGCGGTCGTTAACAAGCGTGCCTCGGTGCCCTCGACGAATTCGCCGCCGGACATGCCTTCGAGGTGGGACGCGTTCCAGCCCTTGCCGTAGGCGACCTGCCAGTGGCCGTCCTTGGCTTTGTAGGCGACGCAGGCATGGGCAGGTTGGCCGACGCCGATGGCCGGGATGCCCCATGCCTGACAAATGAAGACGGACCACGAGGAACGGGGGCCGCATTTGCCGCCGCCGTCGAGCACGGCACGGTAATCCACGTGGGGCACGGGCGAATTGCGCCGCCAGACGCATGACGTGGTATCCACGACTTTTTCGTCAATTTTAAAGAGTGGGTTCCAAGTATTGACCATTTCGCGGCCCCACGACAGGTCGGCCTCGGAGGCACCGGAGTTGACGACGAATTGCATGTCCCACACCGTCAGCTGGTCGAAGCTGGGAAATAGCTCGTGGTTGGCATGGGCCGTCTTGAAATATTTGTAGCGCATCAGCGGGGCCGTCGGTGTTTTCTGCTGGCCGGAGCCCGGTGAACCCGTGCCCGGTGGCCGCAGGGCGGTGGCCATCGCCAGCTTGAGCGGGATGCCTTGCCGTGACTCCGGATCCTCAGCAAAGATTTTTTTCCAATTTTCCAAGGTGCCGGTGGAAATGGACCAACTATTGTCATCGCGGGCCGAAATCTTCACCGGCGTCGCCCCTTCCAGGAACATCTCCGTCACCTGCCGACTGCTCATCACCCAACTCAAAAACGGCTTGTTGGCTGCATCCGCCTTGGCAAAAGCCCCTAACTGCGCTGGTCCCACTTTGGCGATGAACTGGCGCTGCGCCAGCA
>JBAXCM010000591.1:0-2790 GCA_037141475.1 Verrucomicrobiota bacterium
CGTTCACCATGATCAAACAGGGTGCCGCTGATACCGATGGCGACGGCATCCCCGACGCTTACGAAATGTCCCACGGCCTCGACCGCAAGAACCCCTCTGACGCCGCAACCGTCATCGCGGGGTCCAGCGGTCTAACAAACTTCCTGGAGTTCGCCTTCGGCCTCAGTCCGCACGTCAACGACAGCAACCCGGTGCAAGTCGATGTTCCCGGTGCTGTTCTAACTCAACGCGGGACGCCGGCCGTCTGGTATCAAACGACGACCAACGGCACCGACTTCCGGGTGATCTTCATTCGCCGCAAGGATGCTGCCGATGTCGGCCTGGTCTACACGCCGCAGTTCAGCGGCGACCTGCTCACTTGGGCTAACAGCTCGGTCACCCCCACGGTGGTGGCCGATGGCGGTGAGGTGGAAGCCGTAAGCATCGATTACCCGTTCTTCGTCGCCGGGCAAAAGGCCCGCTTCTTCCGCGTCGCTGTCAGCACCACCCACTGAAAGCCATCCCCTCAAATCTCACCCCCCTAACATGAAACTTCCCCCATCGATTTTGGCGGTGGTCGCGCTGTCAACCACCGCCCGGTCGGCCGTCATTTCCAGCGGCATGCTCGACGTCCCTATCCCCTTCACTTTGGTCGGGGTCAGCATCAACGTCGATGCCGGCACCGTCGCCGCGGAGCAAGGTGCCGGCTGGCACATCAATCCGTTCTTCGGCGGTGGCTCTCTAGCATAGGAGGCTATGTTAGATATGTGTATTCGATCCGATGCTCAGGCGCCAATGCCAAAATCCCGTTGCCGGACCTATCGATTGAACGGTTGCCTGAAACTCGCGCTTGCGTGTTACGCGCTGTTCCTAGTCTCCATCACGGCCCGCGCCCACCCCAACCTGCAGAATGCGCTGCAGGTCGAGTTCGAGCCGAAGCTGGTGCGCGTGGTGGTCAATGTGTCAGTCAGGGAGCTCGCGGTGGCCCACGCCATACAACATCCACCTAACGGCGGAGTAGCAACCGCGGCGCTGCAGGGTGCAGCCGAGCAGCATCGCGACTATGTGTTGTTGCATCTGCGGCTTGCCGCCGGCGAGGAGCTGCTCGTTGGAAAGATCTGCCGGGTGGTGCCGCCGCGGGTTTTCGCCGATCCGGCCGAAACATTCTATCAGTACGAGATCGAGTATCCAGTGAACGGCCCGCTCCCGGCGACCATCGGCTTGTTTCATGATATGCTTGAAGAATGGCCGTATGCCGCAGGCACGGCTTGGGACGTGAGTTATGTGGTGCGGGTTAAGCGCGCAGGTGCCAGCGACACCGATGCGAGCGGCTCGTGGCTGCTGCCCTATCAGAAGTCCGCCAACATCCCGACGGGCTGGAACACCGCTGAGCCTGCGGCGGCCGGGGCTGCCCCTGTCCCCGGGGCGCAGGGCTGGCGCGCCTTTCGCGATTACTTTTGGCACGGCGTCACGCATATTCTAACCGGCTACGACCACCTATTGTTCGTGTGTGCGCTGGTCCTCGCCACGCTGAGCTTTTGGGAGATGGTCAAGGTCATCGCGGCCTTCACCTTGGCCCACACCCTCACGCTGGCGCTTTGCGCCTTCGGCATTTTTCGCTTGCCGGCCTACATCGTCGAACCGGTCATAGCCCTGAGCATTGTCGCCGTCGCGCTGGAAAACGTGCTCTGGCCGCAGCGCGCCCGCTCCAAGATCCGGCTGGCCGTCGCCTTCGGCTTCGGCCTCATCCACGGCCTTGGCTTTGCCGGCGGCCTGCTCGATGCCATGGCTGGGCTGCCCGCCATCGGCATTTGGATCGCCCTCGCCGCCTTCAGTCTCGGCGTCGAGTGCGGTCACCAACTCGTGGTGCTGCCGCTGTTTGCATTGCTCAAATTGAGTCGCCACTCCCTGCGTGAGCAGACCCACCCCATCGTGTTGCGGTGGGGATCAGCGGCAGTCTCCTGCGGCGGCGTCTACTACCTGGTGGTTGCCCTGCACCAGCAGTTCTTCTGTTAGATATTGAGATCGGAACCGGGCCTTAGCCCGGATGACTCAGCCCATTCTGACATGGATCCGACGAACCTTTTTTCACGGTCACGATCACTTAGCGACCTGCCGCCGCCAGCCAGCGATCGAGGCGAGGCGGTGCCTCAACGCCACCATGGATCCCAAGCTACCAACCTCCGGTGCAAACTTCCTCCAGGGCCGATTGGCTGCTGGATGCATCGTACTTGCCAAGACTGCGACCAAGCTGTTGATTGGGGCGCGATGCTGACCGTTGGAATTCTAGCAAACCCAAAGATGGCTGGAGCGCTGCATGCCTTGCGTGCTCTGCAATCGGCGTTGGAGGCGCGTGGCTGCTGCTGCGTGCTGGACCTGCAAACCGCCGCAATGGCCGGACAATCCGGGGGCATTCCAGCGGGTGAGTTTGCCAAACACGTTGATCTTGCGGCGGTGCTCGGTGGCGATGGGACGATGCTTGACGCGGTTTCGCGGCTTGGGGATTTTGCCAAACCAGTGGCCGGCATCAACATTGGCCGCCTGGGGTTCCTCACCAGTTGCACGGATGCTGAGGTCGATGCCTTCGCTTCCGCCGTCAGTGAGGGGCGCTTCACCACCAGCGTTCGCTCGCTGCTGGAAGCGACGATTTTCCACGGCGTGAGAGTGGGGCTCTCATTCGTCGCGCTCAACGAAGTGGCCCTCGCTCGCGGCGAGACCGGTCGCTTAGTGGCTGTGCGGGCCAGCGTCGATGGCGAGTTGCTCAATCACTACCGCGCCGACGGCTTGATCGTGGCCACCCCGACGGGCTCC
>JBAXCM010000592.1:0-2786 GCA_037141475.1 Verrucomicrobiota bacterium
GGCGGTCTGCTGTACGGGATTGACATCGGGGTGATCGATCCGGCGCTGCCGTAT
Source organism: Verrucomicrobiota bacterium (assembly GCA_037141475.1). GTDB lineage: Bacteria > Verrucomicrobiota > Verrucomicrobiia > Verrucomicrobiales > Akkermansiaceae > Luteolibacter. The sequence goes on from JBAXCM010000592.1 coordinate 55, forward strand.
TTGAACAAGGCGATCCGGCTGACGGAACAGGAAACCTCCTACATCGTGGCGGCAGTGCTGGCGGGCTCCCTGCTCGGGTCGGTCATCGCCGGATTTTTGGCCGACTGGCTGGGCCGCAAGAAGATGATGATTGTCAGCGCGCTGATGTTCGTGGCCAGCGTGGCGATCATTTTTTCGAGTCAAAGTTACGTGCCGCTGATGCTCGGTCGCCTGTTGCAAGGGATGAGCGGCGGGGTCATCGCGGTGGTGGTGCCGCTGTATCTGGCGGAATCGCTGGTGGCGCGCAAGCGGGGCTCGGGCACCGCCATTTTCCAGTTCATGCTGACGTTCGGGATCGTGCTGGCGGCATTTGTCGGGCGCTATTTCATCGGCAATGCGGAGGCGGCCACCGAGGCGGCCGGCAGCAACCGCGAGGCAATCCTGCAGGTGGCTGACCATGCCTGGCGGGGTATGTTTCTAACCGTTGTCTATCCGGGGTTGGTGTTTTTGGCAGGCAGTTTCATGGTGAGCGAATCGCCGCGCTGGCTGTTCCGGCGGGGCAAGCTGGATGCGGCACGCGCGGCGCTGTTGAAAAGCCGCTCGCCGCAGGAAGCTGAGCTGGAAATGAGCGAAATGGCCGACTCGCTGGCACACGAGCGGGCCAAACCGCAAATGACGTTCGTCGAGTCGATGACGGAAATTTTCACCGCACGCAAGTACGTCATACCGTTTATCCTGGCCTGCATCATTCTCGGTTGCAACCAAGCCACCGGCATTAACTCGATCCTGCAGTTCATGACCATCATTCTGCAACAGGCCGGACTAGGTGCGCTGGCCGCATCTAACAGTGGTACCGCGATTAAAATCCTCAACTGCCTGATGACCATCGTGGCGGTCTTGTTAGTTGAGCGCAAAGGTCGCACCTACCTGCTGAAATTGGGCACATCCGGGATCATTGTTTCACTTATCGCTCTGGCTGCGGTGTTTTATAGCATCGAGTCTAAGCGCCATGACGTCAGCCAGGAAGTCGTGGCAATGATCAAGGGCAACCGACTGGAACTGGACATCACCAAGGTGAAATTCGCCAGCCAGCCAGCCAACGAGGTGGTGCAGATCAGCGTGCTTTCTAACTACGGCAGCAAGCAACAGGTATCAACCGCCTTCATGCCCACGGAAGAATCCACCAAGATTCTCCTGGCGGCCGAAGGCATCCTCGGCAAGCTGGCACCGGACGCTCGCGAACTGTTGGATCAGGCGAAAGCCCTCAAGGCCGTTCCTCTCGAAAAACTCAGCCCCAAGGAAAAGGATGTGGTGGATCAGGCACAGTTGGTGTTAGGCAAACTCAGCAAGGGCGAGCGCGCCACTCTGACGAATGCTGCGATGATCACCCAAAACCAGACCCTCTCGATTGCGCAAGACGCCAAGGACAAGGAAGAACTGCCGCTGGAGATCAAGCGAGCCAAAATCGGGCCCATCCCTGGGAAGCAAAGCGGCATCCTCGCCGCCCTATGCATCGCCTTCTTCATCGCGTCCTTCTCGGTTGGCCCCGGCGTATGCGTATGGCTGGCCCTATCCGAACTGATGCCGACGCGCATTCGCTCCGCCGGCATGGGCATCGCGCTGTTGGTCAATCAAGGGGTGGCCACGGCCATCGCCGCGGTTTTCCTGCCGGTGGTCGGCAACTACGGATACTTCGCGATGTTCCTTTTCTGGGCCGCCTGCACCGTCATCTACTTCGTCACCGCCGCGTTTTTCCTGCCAGAAACCAAGGGCAAGACACTCGAGGAAATCGAGGAACACTTCGAGGGCAAAAATAGGTAGGGGATCACACTCTCAATTTTCTGGTGCCAGCCAAAGCCTTGAGATCAGGGCAAAGTGGTAACGGTGTCTTAAATATCTACCTCACCAGGTGGCGCGAATACATCAGATACGGCTAACCAATTCATTCGCGGGGTTTGAAGTATCACAAAGAACGAAACAACTGGAGCCATAGGGTCGTAGAGGAATCTCCACACCAAAAAAGTCACATGGCCGCCGCTAACATCATCAACCGAGACCAGCAATCCCGTCGCGCATTTTTGCGGCAATCGGCCGCAGCCGCCGCGGCATTCGCTGTGCCAACCATCATTCCATCCTCCGCACGCGGTGCCGATGGTCAGACGGCCCCGAGCAACCGCATCACCGTCGGATTCATCGGTACTGGTGATCATGGCACCGGTTGGAATCTACCGCCCTTTCTCAACCACAAGGATGCCAGGGTGGTCGCGGTTTGCGATGTGGACAACAGTCACATGGAGCGGGCCAAGGGGATGGTAAACCGGCACTACAAGAACGAGGATTGCTTTGCGACCCGGGATTTTCGGGAGGTGCTTGCCCGCAAGGATATCGACACGGTGATGATCTCCACTCCCGACCACTGGCATACCATTATCAGTTTGTTGGCGATCGAAGCCGGCAAGGACGTGCAGTGCGAAAAACCAACGCTAACCATCCACGAGGGGAAGGTGCTGACCGACGCGGTGCGTAAATTCAAGAAGGTCTTCCAAACCAGCACCGAGGACCGCTCGGTGGTGGAATATCATCGCATGGCTGAGTTGGTGCGCAACGGCCGCATTGGCAAGCTCCAACGCATTGAGGTGATCCTGCCCAAACAACCGGTCGGCCCGGGGGATGCCACTCCCCAGCCCGTGCCGGCTGGCCTTGATTATGAGATGTGGCTGGGGCCTGCCCCGGAAGCGCCCTATACCAAGGAC
>JBAXCM010000593.1:0-2747 GCA_037141475.1 Verrucomicrobiota bacterium
TCGACCTGCTGCCCGCCCTGCCCAAGGCTTGGCCCGCCGGCAGCGTCAAGGGCCTGCGGGCCCGCGGCGGATTTGAGGTCGATATAGCATGGAAGGATGGCAAACTCACCTCCTACCGAGTCGCTTCTAACGATGGTCGGCAGGCCACCGTGCGCGCCAACGGGGAAACCAAGGTGATTCAATCCGAGAAGTTGGCGAGCGTCTCGTCTGACATCACACGCTGATATACCCCTTATACCTAACCGAAAAATAGATTTTAACAACCATGAAAACACCAAGCAAAACAAAGATAATGCAAGCCACCTGGCTAGCGGCGATGCTGGCATTAGGCGGCGCAAACGTGCAAGCAGAAGGCATCACAGGAGACGTCGGAGGCAAACTCTTGGCGTCGGGAAACGGCCTGATGCTGCTCTCCGCAGCCGGTGATGTCGAATGGCAACAATCCACCGCACTCACGCATGACGCTTGGTTGCTGGCCAACGGCAATATCATCTATGCGGATGGCGACTCCGTCACCGAGGTGACGCGCGAACACAAGGTCGTCTTTGAATACAAGTCCACCGAAAAACGCGGTGGCGGCACCTATGCCTGCCAACGCCTCGCTAACGGCAACACGATGATCGGTGAGAATTCCACCGGCAAGGTGCTTGAGGTCGATCCAGCCGGAAAGGTCGTCTTCGAATTGCAGACCAGCCCGGCCACCGTCGGCGAGCACCACAACATGCGGATGGCCCGCAAGCTGAAGAATGGCAACTACCTTGTCTGTCACTCTGGAGCACACATCGTGAAGGAGTACACGCCGAAGGGCGAAGTGGTGCTCGAACTCAAGACCCCGAACATCGCTTTCTCGGCGATCCGGACTGCGGCGGGAACCACGCTCGTCGGCTCGCTGGACAAAATCATGGAGTTTGACGCCCAAGGCAAGGTGGTGTGGGAGTTCTCCACCAAAGATATCCCCGGCGTGTCGATCCGAAATATGACAGGCATCAACTTGCTTCCTAACGGCAATATTGTTACCGGCTGCTACTCCGCGTATGACAACAACCAAGGTTGCGGTCTCCTCGAGATTACCAGGGACAAGAAGCTCGTCTGGCACCTATCCAATCCAAAGCTCGGCGGCAGCATGATGGCTGTGCAAAAACTCAGCGCAGATGGCAAACCGCTGCCGGGCGATTGCCAGCGCTAAACGCATCCTTGGCATCCTTGAAAAGCCAAAGTTGCCGCCATTAGATCAAATTTTCTGCTCTTGAGCATTCGGCGAGCTAAGACGAGCCGTCTTCAAACCTTGCGCCTTGAGCCTGAAGCGCAGCATCCCTAGCACATATCACCATGAATCCATTGCTCCATCCGACAACTGTGGCGGCGTTAGCCCTCGCCCTTTTCTCCAGCACACTCAGCGCCTCCGCTGCTGTGCCCCGCCCGGAACATCCGCGCCCGGATCTGTTACGTGAAAGCTGGATGACGCTCAATGGCGAGTGGCAGTTTGAAATCGACAAGGCTGCCGACGGCGAATCCCGCGGACTGACCTATGGCAAAGATCTCAACGCCAAGATCATCGTGCCGTTCTGCCCGGAGAGCAAACTCTCCGGCCTCGGCCTCGGCAACACCCAAAAACTCAAGGACGTCTGGTACCGCAGAACCTTCGAGGTCCCTGAAAACTTGAAAGGCAAACGCCTGCGAATCCATTTCGGCGGAGTCGACTACCAAGCATGGGTTTACATCAATGGCCAACTCGCCGGTACCCATATCGGCGAAAACGTCGAGTTCAATTTCGACGTCACCCGCTTGCTCAAGGATGGGACTAACGAAGTAGTGGTTAAAGTGCTAGACAACATGTGGTCGGGCCTCCAGCCCTGCGGCAAGCAATCCGGCGATCAGAGCTACAGTTGCTTCTATACCCGCACCACCGGCATCTGGCAACCGGTCTGGCTCGAGGCCGTCGGCTCGTCCTTCGTCGAAAGCCTCACCGTGGTCCCCGATCCTGATAACTCGCGGGTCCTCATCACTGCCAAAATCAACGGCCAGGATCCCGATCTAACACTCAAGGCGGAAGCCTTCGCCGACGGCCAACTGGTGGGCACGGACAACGCAGTCGGCCCGTGGCAGAACCGATTGGTCATCAACCTCAAGGAAAAGAGACTTTGGGCACCAGATTCTCCATTCCTCTATGACCTGAAGCTAACACTAACCAGCGGCAAGACGAAGATCGACGAGTTGCAGAGCTACTTCGGCTTGCGGAACATCACCATCGACGGCCGCAAAATCCTCATCAACGGCAAGCCGGTGTTCCAGCGCTTGATCCTCGACCAAGGGTTCTATCCCGACGGCCTGTGGACGGCTCCCACCGACGAGGAATTAAAAGGTGACATTGAGCGCTCGATGGCCTGCGGCTACAACGGGGCTCGCCTTCATCAGAAAGTCTTTGAGCCAAGATTCTTGTATTGGGCCGATAAACTCGGTTACTTGGTCTGGGGCGAGTATCCCAACGCCGGCTATGGCAACCAGCACGAGGGTTACTCGGCGGTCACTAACGAGTGGACAGAGATCTTGCTGCGCGACCGCAACCACCCATCCATTGTCGGCTGGTGCGCCTTCAACGAGAACTTTGAGGACTCCGGCGAACTCCAACAAATGATTTGGAAACTCACCAAGGCCATCGATCCCACCAGGCCCGCGCTGGAAGCCAGCGGCTGGGTTCTATCCCGACGGCCTGTGGACGGCTCCCACCGACGAGGAATTAAAAGGTG
>JBAXCM010000594.1:0-2747 GCA_037141475.1 Verrucomicrobiota bacterium
ACTTGGAGGTCAGCCGCTCGGCCGACTCTCAGGTTGCAGCCAATCTGCCGCTGACCACGACCGTCAATGGCACCCGCACCACCGAGACACTCATCTTGCCCGGCCAATCGCTGCGCTTCCAAAAACGCATCGCCCTGCCTGCGGGAAGCGAATCGGGCTACGGATGGTTTTCCATCCCCGCCGACGGGAATCCGCGCGACAATGCCGCCTTCTTTGCCTACGGCCCGGCTCGCCAGACGAAGTCCGTCATCGTCGCCCCTATTGGCGAATCCGCCGATTACCTTGCGCTCGCCGCCGCTCCGCCTGGATTCGGCAACCAGCACACCGAGCGGATCGATCCATCCCAAGTCGCCAGCCTGAGCACTGCGGAGGTAGCCGCCATTCTATGGGCAGCCCCTCTGCCGACCGGTGCCGCCGCCGATCAACTCAGCCGCTTCATCTCCGCCGGCGGCCAAGTCATTTGCTTCCCGCCCGGCACACCTCCAGCCAAGCCGTTTCTCGACTTGAACTGGGGGCCGCCAACCCCCGCCGAGAAAGACAAGTACTTCATCCTCAAGGACTGGAACCACAATGACGGGCCACTGCGTGACGGCATCGACGGCACCCCGCTGCCAGCCGATCGCCTCAAAGCCATTCGCCGCCAAATCCCCCTCGGCGATGCCAGCCAACTCGCCCGCTGGGAGGATGGCGAGGCCTTGCTTACCCGCCGCATTGTCGATCGCGGCACCCTTTGGTTTCTAGCTTCCACCCCGGACTACACTTGGTCAAACCTCGGCGATGCCGATATTTTGCTGCCTCTGGTCCAGCGCATCCTCGCCCTCGGTGCTGAGCGCTTCGATGCTTCTTACCTCACCTCCGTCGGCGCTGAACCCACCAAAACCCTGCCCGGCGAAACCCGCAACCGCCTCGACGACTTCGGCAGCCCAGACCCGGCCAACGACCCCTACCTCGCCGGCATTTTCAAACTCAATGACCGCCTGCTCGCCGTGAACCGCCCAGCCGCCGAGGATACCCCGGAAGTCCTCACCCGCGAAGCCCTCGATACCGCCCTCACCGGCACCGGTTACACCCTGCTCGAGCAAGCCGGCCAAGCATCCGACCCCTCGCTCTCACGCGACGTCTGGCGCGCCTTCCTTATCGCCGTCTTGTGCTTCTTCCTCGCTGAGGCCATCCTCTGCCTGCCAAAAAAGGTCTCCGTCCAAGTCCTTCCCACCCCTCTAAAAGCTGATAGTTTGAAAGCAGATATTTGAAAGCAGATCCTCACGCCCTTTCCATCACCGACGTTCCTTGAAGTCCATTGCCTGCCCATCATCTTCCTGCCTAACTCTTCTCTTCGTTTAGAATTTTATGCTCAAGATTTAATGCTTTCCATTTAATGCTTCATTTATCCCCCACTCCACTCACCCTCGCCATCGGCATCGTCGCGCTGATTCTGACCGGCGGGCTGGCGCTGCTCGCGTGGAGACGCAGCCCGCACCGCCGACGTACCGCCATCTTGGAGGGCTGCCGCTGCCTCGCTGTGCTCGTCGTCGTCATTTTGTTGTGGCAACCCGAGTGGAGCACCACCCTGAATCCCGAGACCAAGCCGCGCATCGCCATTCTGTGGGACGATTCCAAGTCAATGACCACGGCCGACGCGGCCTTGCCCCTCGAACTTTCAGATACTCCGGCCGTCGTCAGCCGCGCCGAATGGGTGAAGAAGGCTCTTGCTGCCAACCTCTGGAAACCCCTCCAAGCCGATGGCAAGAACGAGTTGCTGATCGAGCCGTTTGCCACTCCTCCCAAAGATCCGGCACCTCTCACTGGCACCGACCTCGAGGCCCCGCTCTCCGCTTTGCTCGAAAAGGAAACCAACCTGCGGGCCGTGATCATGCTTAGCGACGGCGATTTCAACCTCGGCCAACCGCCGGTCGCCGCCGCCCAAAAAATGCGTCTGCGTGGGGTGCCGCTTTTTCCCATCCCCGTCGGCAGCAAAACCCGCCTGCCCGATCTCGACCTGCTGTCAGTGACCGCACCCAGTTACGGCATTGTCGGCGAGAACGTCCAAATTCCTTTCACGATTCGTTCGTCACTCGACCGCCAGGTGCGGACGATTGCCCGCCTTCGTGATGAATTCGGCCATGAGCGCACCAAGGAATTGGTCATTCCGCCCAACACTGAGATTTACGACTCAATGCTCTGGCGGATCGAAAAAGAGGGCGCCGCCACCCTCGAACTCTCAATCCCCGTCGCCGAGGGCGAAGTGACCGCTTCAAATAATTCTAGCAAATTCAACATCGCCGGCCGCCCCGAGCGGATTCGCGTGCTCGTCGTCGAAACCCTGCCCCGCTGGGAATACCGCTTCCTCCACAACGCGCTGAGCCGCGACCCCGGTGTCGAACTCACCTGCCTGCTGCTCCACCCGCAACTCGGCCCGGCCACCGGCAAGAATTTCATCACCGAGTTTCCCTCCAAACTCGAGGACCTCGCCAAGTTCGACGTGATTTTCCTCGGCGACGTGGGCGTCGGCACCGGCCAACTCACCAAGGAACAATGCACGCTCATCCGCGGACTGGTCGAAAACCAGGCCTCCGGCGTCGTCTTCCTACCCGGCCCCCAGGGCAACCAGGCGACGCTAGCCGAGACCGATCTATCCGACCTGCTGCCGGTGGTGATGGAGCCCGAGCACAAAACCGGCATGTCCGAAACACTCGCCGCCCCACTCAATCTAACGACCGAGGGGCGCAAGTCGCTGCTCACCATGTTAG
>JBAXCM010000595.1:0-2738 GCA_037141475.1 Verrucomicrobiota bacterium
TTCCAGTACGGCCGCTATCTTTTGCTAGGTAGCAGCCGCCCCGGTTGCCAACCGGCCAATCTGCAAGGGATTTGGAACGAGGATATGAACCCGTCGTGGGAAAGCAAATTCACCACCAACATCAACACCGAGATGAATTACTGGCCGGCGGAAACCACGGGCCTGCAGGATTGCACCGAGCCATTGCTGCGGATGATCACTGATTTGTCAGAAACCGGCGCAAAAATTGCCAAGGTCCACTACGGTGCCAACGGCTGGGTTTTCCATCAGAACACCGACCAGTGGCGCGCCGCTGCCCCCATGGATGGGGCCACTTGGGGCACTTTCTCGGTCGGAGGCGCATGGCTGTGTACCCACCTGTGGGAACACTATTTGTTCAGTGGCGACAAGGACTATCTGCGCCAAATCCAGCCCCTGCTCAAAGGAGCTTCACAATTTTTCCTCGATACGATGGTCGAGGAACCTAGCCACAAATGGCTGGTCACCTGCCCATCCACCTCACCCGAAAACTTCCCCGCAAGTCCCGGCAACGGCCCGCATATCGTTGAAGGCATGGGCTACGACGTGCCCGGCACGACCATCTGCGCGGGCTCAACGATTGATTTAGGGATCGTCAAGGACCTGTTCACCGCCTGCAGTGAGAGTTGCAAAATTCTGGCCGTGGACGAGGAGTTCGGCAAGAAAGTGGCGGGGGCGCGGGCTCGCATGGCCCCGATGCAGATTGGCAAGAGCGGCCAACTCCAGGAGTGGTTGCAAGACTGGGGTGTGCTGGAAAGCCAACATAGGCATATCTCCCACCTCTACGGCTTATATCCTAGCAACCAAATCACTCCCGCCTCCACCCCCGAACTTGCCCAAGCTGCCAAGGCCGCCCTCAACATCCGCGGCGACGTCGGCACAGGCTTCGGCATGGCTTGGAAAGCCGCCTGTTGGGCACGCCTCTACGATGGCCAACACGCTCTCAAATGCCTCTCTAACCAAATTGCCCTACAAACCACGCCCAACCTGTTTTCCAAATGCTTCCGAGCGGCGCAGGTGGACGGCGTTCACGGTGCCACAGCGGCCATCGCCGAGATGCTGCTGCAATCTCATGCCGGCGAAGTGCATCTGCTACCCGCACTGCCCAAAGAATGGGCCACCGGCTCAGTCAGCGGCCTTCGTGCTCGGGGCGGCTTCACCGTGGATTTGGAGTGGAAGGATGGCCAACTCACCAACGCAGTCATTCACTCCCAAGCCGGCAATCCGTTGCGAGTTCGCTATCAGGACCGCGTCCGCGACGCCACCCCTGCCAAGGGCGAGGCCTTCCTTTGGAACGGAAAATAAACGAACCCAATTTTATGCTAGTCAGTATTTTCAATGATGTCATTGGCCCGGTGATGCGCGGGCCATCCAGTTCACACTGTGCCGCCGCATTGCGCATCGGCCGTTTGGCCCGCGACCTGATGGACGCGGACTTCAGCGATATTCTGGTTGAGTTCGACGTGAACGGCTCGCTGCCTAACACCCACGATACCCAGGGCTCTGATATGGGCCTGTTCGGCGGGCTGCTAGGTTGGGATGCGGCAGATGCACGCCTGCCGGACTCGCCGCAGGCGTTGCGCGCCGCCGGGGTTTGCCTCTCCATCGAGACGGTGGACGCCGCAGATCCGCACCCTAACACCTATCGTCTCACGCTGCGCAGTTCCCGGGAAACCCATACCGTGCGGGCGATTTCGACCGGCGGCGGCATGATGGAAGTCATTGACCTCGATGGCTTTCCGGTATCGATGTTCGGTGATTGCTATCAGACTTTGTTGTGGGCGGAAGGACCGGCTGAGGAGCTAATCGCAGTGCTGGAAACCCGCTTCACTGCCGATGCCATCCTGCTCCACAAGGCCGATGGCAGACAACTCATCGAAGTTAAGGCCCCGGAGTTTGTGAGTGATGATGTTCTATCCGAAATTCCCGGCATCCGATCGATCAAACGCTTGGGGCCGGTGCTGCCGGTCATGTCGCGCAAGGAAACGGCTGTGCCATTCGGCTCCTGCGCGGAAATGTTGCGTCACGACGCCGGCCGCGGCACCCCATTGTGGCTGCTGGCCGTGGAATATGAGATGGCGCGCGGCGGGATCAGCGAGGCGGAGGTCGTCGCCAAGATGCTGGACATCGTGCGAATCGTGCGGCACTCCATTGCCGCTGGCATCGCCGGTACCCAGTACGACGACCGCGTGCTAGGCCACCAATCCGGCCGCTTCGATGAATTGCTGAGAGCGGGAAAATTGCTAGATGGCGGTGCATTGAACCGCATCATCCTCTATGTCACGGCATTGATGGAAGTGAAAAGCTCGATGGGCGTGATCGTCGCCGCACCAACCGCCGGGGCCTGCGCGGCACTGCCCGGAGCGGTCATCGCGATGGCCGAAGCCATGGGCCTGGACGAGGAGGCGATGGCCAAGGCATTGTTAGCTAGCGGTCTCATCGGTGTCTTCATTGCCACCCGCTGGACGTTTGCCGCAGAAGTCGGCGGCTGCCAGGCCGAGGGCGGATCCGCCGCCAGCATGGCCGCTGCCGCTCTGGTGACTCTAGCCGACGGCACTCTGGCACAAGCCGTGGCTGCCTCCTCAATGGCCTTTCAAAACATGCTAGGTCTCATCTGTGATCCGGTGGCCAACCGCGTCGAAGTCCCCTGCCTCGGCAAAAACGTCATGGCCGCAAGCAACGCCCCATGACGTTTTTGCCGAGGCAGGGGACTTCGACGC
>JBAXCM010000596.1:0-2736 GCA_037141475.1 Verrucomicrobiota bacterium
AGTCGCGTTTGGCGGAACGAATCACGCGAGGGCGGGTCTCGTTGCTGCCAACGACGCGGGTGCCAGTGCCGATGACGAAGCTAGCACCGGGAGTGGTGCAGATGCCCTCGGCGTTGAATTCATAGATGAGGTAGTCGCCTTGGTAATCACGTTTCACATTGGTGCCGCCGAGGGATACTTTGGCCAAGCCGCCACCGCCGTTTTTGTGGTCCTTGCTGCTGAGAGCCTGGCTGAAATAGACTTTGTCAGGAAGGGTGACACCGCGACTCGCAAGCGTCCATTCCTGGCTTTGCACGTTAGTGACCGGGTCGACTTCCTTGTAAGCGACCACCAAGCGGCGCAAGTAGGTGTCCATGTTAGTCGGGTCCTGGACGCTGACGAGGACCGCTGCATTGGTGAGTTTCCCCATGGCGAGGGTGCGGGCTTCGGCAAAAACCGCTTCAGTGGTGGACACAGCGGTGGTTACGCCTTTGCCGGCAAGCAACCCACCGATGCCAACGGTGGCAACGGTCATGAGGATGGAAATGATGGCGATGACTGTTAGCAACTCCACCAGGGAGAAGCCGGAGCGACGGAGCTTGGGACGATGGGTAGGTGGCATGGAGTGCATGACTTGGGCGGCGGGTTTGAGCAAATTATGGTGGATTTCTTCGAAAAGGCAATGGGTAACGTCAATACATCGCGATTACGATGATATTTTTTCTGGGTATCGCCCATGATTGGGACCGTTGATCCATAGCCAAGCCGGGCGAAGCATCTCGCGAATATCCTTGCGGGTGGCTTCCCAGCCCAGAAGGCGCTTGGACAGGCTGGGATCGGCAACGAGCAGCGGCGGGTCCCCGGGGCGGCGGGGGCCGTAAACGACCGGGACGGAGCGACCGGTGATATCCTCGGCGGCGGCGATGATTTCATTGACTGAAACACCGACGCCGGTCCCCAGATTGCATTGGAGCGAGGCACCGCCGCCACTCAGATGGTCGAGGGCGCGGGCATGGGCGTCGGCCAGATCCTCGACGTGGATATAGTCGCGGATGCAGGTGCCGTCAGGCGTTGGATAGTCATTACCGAACACCTCGAGGGAGTCGATTTCCCCGGTCGCGGCCATCAGCACCCGTGGGATGAGGTGGGTTTCCGGGTCGTGATCCTCACCGATTTTCGCGTCTGGCGAACAGCCGCTGGCGTTGAAATAGCGCAGACAAGCGCTGCGCAGGCCCCAGGCGCGGCCGCAATCCGCAAGGATCCACTCGACCATGAGTTTGCTGCGGCCGTAGGGATTGATGGGGTTTTGGGAATTGGCCTCGGTGATGGGCAGGGTGTCGGGCACGCCATAGGTGGCGCAAGTGGACGAAAAGACAAACACTTGGCAGCCGAACTCCTCCATCACCTGCAACAGTTTGATCGGCTCGGCGGTGTTATTTTGGAAGTACTTGAGCGGTTGGGTGACGGATTCTCCAACATAGGCGTAGGCGGCAAAATGCAGCACCGCGCCAAACTGGTGCTTAGCAAAGAGTGCCCGCACCAGTTCGCAGTCACCGACGTCACCGATGACCAGTTCCACGCCGGGATCGATAATCGCTTCAGGATGGCCGTACACGAGGTTGTCGAGCACGACGACCTGCCTGCCTTGAGAAGCCAAAAGGCGAACGGTGTGAGAGCCGATGTATCCGGCTCCACCGGTGACGAGAATGGGCGCGTTCATGAGAATGGGCGAGTAGCCGCAGAAGGAAACTCGAAAGCGCCCCCTGCTGTCAACCCGGGGCAGTGTTCCTGTGAAAAATCTTTTTTTATATTTTTTGAATAGGGGGTGCCTCTGGTTGCGTCACACGGGCATGCAGAAACATCTTCGTTGTTGGAGTAGTGCCGCGATGGGCACTGCGATTGCCCTCGCCCTGGGATCTTGTGCCTACGATCCAAACTACATGGCAGGGGGAGCCTACAGTGCCAGTTATGAGGGAGGCCAAGAAGGAGGATACGGCTATGGCGAAGGCTACGGCTATGGTGGCAGTGGCTTTTCCACCTCGGTATTTGTTAGCACGGGAGATCCTCGCTGGGGCTATGACCCGTATTGCTACTGCTACTACGATTACCATCGGCGTTGCTATTACGATCCCTACCTATATGGCTACTACCCGGTGGGTTACCGGCCGATGATCGTCCTAGGCGTGCCGCATCCCCATGGGTACAGTCGTTCGTATTGCCCGCCGCCCACTCGTGTGATGAATATCACGTTATCGAATTACCACAACCGGGAGTCCGCCTATCGGAGTTCCAGCTATGCCTGGGCACACCAAGTCCGGCAACAGGCACCCAGCCACCAAAGCCAGGCGAGGCCCCCGTCTTATCAGCGCAACACACCGCCCACGTATTCAAGCAACCGCAACCAAGCCCAGCCGCCAGTTGCCTATGCCCAGCCCCGCGGAACCAACTCTTCTAGCAATCCTGGTGTAAATTCCGGCTCACGCCGTCCTGCCAGCCAGCCGACCAATTACAATCCGTCGAACCGACCGGCATCGCAAGCGGGTCTCGGTCAGGTGGCCGATCCGCAGCGCGGGCGCTCCCCTAGCAATCAAGGTGGGGCACGGGTTCCATCCGGCGCGGCTGCACCCCAGCGTCAAGCACCTGCGGCTGCACCTCAGCGTCAAGCACCGGCGGCTGCACCTCAGCGCCAAGCTCCGGCGGCTGCGCCCACCAAAGGCCGTAGCGACGGGCGGGGCGAGAAGGGCCGGGGTGAGAAAG
>JBAXCM010000597.1:0-2724 GCA_037141475.1 Verrucomicrobiota bacterium
TGATGAAACAGGGGGTTGTGCGTCGGGCGTTAGATCGTGGGTTCCTTGGAGATGAGGGTGGGTGTTGGCGGAGTGCTGCGCTTGGCCAAGGTCGGCAGATCGAGGCCTTGGAGCAGTTTCGTGAGCATGGCCATGAGGCCGTCGGTGGCGTTGCCGCTGCCGGCGACGAGCACATCCGGTACGATTTTGATATGGCCTTTTTCGATGGCGGCGGCGACGAGTTCGACGATCTTGATTTGTTTGATGGCTTCTTCGCCGATGGCAGCCTGCTGTTTGTTATAGGCTTGAGCGGTGGCTTCCCCGATGGCCGCAATCTTTGACGCCTCACCATCGCCAATGGCTTTGAGTCGCTTGCCCTCGCCGGAGCCCTCCAGCGCCTTGGCCTCGGCATTGCCTTCAGCTAAAGTGATCATCTCGGTCTTTTTCTGGGTCGCTACTTTCACCGCAATCTCAGAGGCCACCAACGTCGGTTGTTGATCTGCTGTGGCACGCATCTTTTCCATCTCGGTGCGTTCCGCTTGTGACCGCTGCTCCATCTTGAACATTTCCTGTTGTTGTTCGGCGATGATGCGCTTCGTCTGCGTTTGCATGAGGTCCTCAGGCAGGCGGATCTGACAAATAAGAACCGACACGCATTCGACGTGATATCGTTCCAGATCGGCGCGAGCGCGGGATTCCGCCTTGGTCTGTTCTTCCGAGCGGCTTTGCAGAAAGTTCATCGCAGAGGCGGTCGACGCCTGGTTGCGGAATGATGAGTCGATCATCGGATGGATGACGTGTTGGATGAGATTGTCGATGGAGCCGACTTTTGCGACCATGTAGGGGGCTTGGTCGGGGCGGACGCGGATAACCACCTTGACGGATACCTCGATGGGAAAACCGTCTTTTGAGATGACATTCAACTGATCGAAGCGGGTGTCTTTCTGGTCGTCCCAGTCGATCGTGATGTTGGTGGTATCGATGACATAGACCATGAAGGCGCGGCGGTTCAGATAGTAGCGACCGGGGCCGGCGACCTCCTCCTGAATACCTCGGAACCCTTTCGGCACCACGTATTTCTCCTTGCCTTCCTCGACCGACGCTCCCACCTGGGTCGATCCCAAACGCTTCTTCATCTCATCGGTTGGATCCTCACCCACGTTGGAGACCACCACCCCGACCTGGCCGCGCTCGATGACTGCGACGTCGTCGAGTTCGACGCTGAACATGAACGGATTGATGTAGTAGGTGCCCGGCCGCAGCACGTCGAGTTGCGGGCCGCGCTGGCCTTGTTTTGTCAGGAAGGCGGAGCCGTCCTGATAGTCGTTGTGGCCGCTGATCGGGCAGGCGACGTATTCGCGATCGGGCAGCGGGATGCCGTCGAGGGCGGCGACCAAACCAACCTTGTTGGCCTCGATGACCACGGCCGGGGCAATCTGGATTTGGAACAGGTTGAGATTGATGCGATAGGTGCCGGGTAGCAGAACGTCAATTTGAGGGCCTTTCTGGCCGCCATTTTTGAGGAATGCCTCGCCGTTCTCAAAGTTGGAGTGGCCCGGCACGCTTTGTGCGAGCAACCGGCCCATCGGGATGGGGGCTCCGTCTTGGGCAGTGACCATGCCGACCTGGCCCTTGGCGATGACGACGGCTTGGGCCTTGGTGACGGTGAACAAGTTAGGGTTAATGCGATAGACGCCGGGCGGCAGGATTTCGATTTGCGGCCCTTTTTGGACGCCGGCTTTGCGAAAATCCTCGCCGGATTGAAATGAGTTGTGACCGGTGACGACGTTGGCGAAGATCCGGCCGGCCGGGATGGCCGAGCCGTCGGAGGATTCGATGAGGCCGATTTCGCCCTCACTGATCATGGTGGCGGAGTTCTTCTTGACCTTGAACAGGTAGGGATGGATGCGGTAGTTGCCTGGAGGAATGATATCGATCTGCGGGCCTTTCTGGCCGCCATTCTTGATGAACGCCTCGGCGTTTTGGAACGAGGTATGACCCGTCACCGCTTGCGCAAAGATTTTGCCTTCGGGAATCGCTTTGCCGTCCACCGAATCAACGAGGCCAATCTCAAAGTCCTTGATTTCGGTGACGTTGCCTTTGGTCAACTTGAACAAATATGGGTTGATCCGGTACTTGCCAGGCGGCAATACCTCAATCTGCGGGCCTTTCTGACCGCCATTTCTGATGAATGCCTCGCCGTCTTGGAACGAATTGTGACCAGCCACCACCGCAGCAAAAATATTGCCAGCCGGGATGGATGAGCCGTCCACCGATTCGATCAAACCGATGCCATTTTCCAGAATTTCAGTGAACGGGCTCTTGGTGGCCTTGTAGATGAACGGAATCAGAAAGTGCAGGCCCGGCCCAAGCGTGCGGGCTTGGATCCCCACTTCGTTGCCCAGCGCGACCACCCGGCCTTGCGGCATCTTGCGGCCAAACCAGCGCCGCTCGATCAAGGCGATTTCATTGCCGCCTACCACCACCACTGATTGATACACAAGAATCGCCGCTGGAATCAACAGCACCAACAGCCCGAATTGATCCAAAATGAAATTTAACATGGGGCGGTGATAGCGGTCGGCACCGCCAACGTCAATGACAATGATAGAAAATGCACAGCCTCAATTCGGCACGCCCCCCCCGGGCGGCACGCGGCTGTTGGACTTCAGATCCCGGCAAACGACCTCGCACTTGACAACCAAGCGAACAACCCGGACTCCCTAACCGCCGACTATGGGCGGA
>JBAXCM010000598.1:0-2724 GCA_037141475.1 Verrucomicrobiota bacterium
GGCCGCCGTGTGCCGGAGCCAAAATGTCCACCGGCACTCCTTGGAGCATTGGATCGACCTTTACCTTCATGGCGGTTTCGATGCCCTCCTGGCCCCCGAGCGGCGGGCCGTCCCGCAGGCATTGTCGGCAACTCGCCGCAAGGTTCCGCATCACATCCTGCTGCTGTTGGTCGGCATCAAGGGCATTGCCGAAGCCAGGGCCATTGCGCGGTCATTGGACGCTTGATTTCGGCATCTTAAGCCGAAATGACGGGTTTCCAGCATTGATTTGATCTAAACTAACCTGAGTTCGGGATAAGAAAATCAAAGGCGGATGCCTGCCTTTTAGCGTAAGATTATGTTTCCACAAACAAATCAACACTTGAACAGGAGGCATCCATGGACTCTTTGACCGAAACTTTCTGCCTGATTGACGATTTTTGCCGCGAATTCGAACCCGCCTTCCACAAGCGCCTGCTCGCCGACGGCGCGAAAAAGCGCCAGAGGAAGGGCGGGCTGAGCCTGTCTGAACTGATGACCCTGACCGTCCTCTTCCACCAACTCCGCTTCCGCCAGTTCAAGGGTTTTTACCTCGGCTACGTCTGCCGCCACCTCCGCGCCGAGTTCCCCAAGCTGCCGAGCTACCAGCGCGTCGTCGAACTCATGCCCCGCTGCGCGGCACCCCTTGCCGCCCTGTTCGAGTGCCTCAAGGGCCAGTGCGACGGCATTTCCATCGCCGACGCCACCTCCATCGCTGTCTGCGACAACAAGCGCATCTCCCGCAACCGCGTCTTCAAGGACAAGGCCAAGCGCGGCAAGACCTCCATGGGCTGGTTCTTCGGCTTCAAACTGCATGCCGTCATCAACTCCAGGGGCGAACTGCTCCGCATCAGGCTGACCCCCGGCAACACCGACGACCGCAAACCCGTCCCCGGCCTGTGCCAGGGGCTGTTCGGCATGCTCTTCGCCGACAAGGGTTACATCGCCAAATGGCTCACCGAGGCGCTTGAGGACATGGGCATCAAGCTCGTCACCACCGTCAAAAAGAACATGAAGCCCGTACCCCTTACCCCGTTTGAGAAGGCCGTCCTGCGCCGCCGATCCCTCATCGAAACCGTCTTCGACGAGCTGAAGAACCTTTGCCAGATCGAGCATACCCGCCATCGCTCGGACTTCAATTTCGCCGTCAACCTCATGGCCGGCATCATCGCCTACTGCCTGTCCGAAGACAAGCCCACTCTGTCGCTGATCCGGGTAAACGCTCTGGTCAAAGCCTGATACTTTATCCCGAACTCAGGTTAAAACAGGGCCATGATCAAGGTGCCGAGCGTGGTCTGCGCACCGTCCACCGAGAGCGACTTCGCCACCAGGATTTCCTTGTCTTGGGCCAGCAGGTCCTGGAGCTTTTGCAAGGCGGCGGTTTTGCCCGTGCCGACGATGCCCGACAAGGCAATCAGTTTGCCGTCCTTGACCGCGAGCTTGAGTTCCTTGAGTATTTGCTGCAATTGCGCGGTTTCAAAATAGCCCGTCCGGCCCAATTCACGGGCCAGGCCATAATAGTCTCTAACATCACTCAACACGGCGGTTTTCCTCCAACGTTGGGTTCAAACAGGCACGGATGCGCGCGATGACCTCCTGCTTGTTCAAGGTCTCGGCGACAATCGCATTAATCTGGCCAAGCTGTTCCGGCGGCAGCTTGGCCAGCGGCATTCCAAGCAAGTGTGAGATTGCCCGCTTGGCGGCAATCGGATTCGGATAGTTGAACTCTTGGAACGGGTCCGGGTCCTCGAATGCCTTTACCGGAACCGCGTCGGGTGGGTTGAACGCCGCCAGCTCAGGGCGGTCCTCCATCGCCGCCCGTGGCAGGCCGATCCGTCCGGCAAGTTCTTCGATACGGTCGGCGCGGGCCTGCGTCCTGGTTTTCTTGAACGAACGGTAATGGTTCAGGGGGATCGGGCCGCCAACTGGGGCGTAGGGGCCAAAACGCTTTTCGCCCTTCTCGACGTACAGTTCCTGGTCGAACAGCCCCCACCAGAGCACCACCTCTTCGCCAGCCAGGTCGGGATCGACTTCATACAGTACCCCGCTGGCCGACACCCGCGCATCCGGCCCAACCTTGCGGCGTTCCGGTTCCCGTGCAAACGTGCAGAACCGATCCCAGCCGCACATGGCGCGCACGCCGGAAGCAGGGAGGTTTTGCAGCCAGTCATCCATCCTCGAATGGGACTCATGGCGATGTTCGCCCGCATTGTAACGGGCGAGGAAGTTCAACAGCCACGCATTGGCCTCGTCCTCGGGTTCGTGGAAGTGATACAAGGTTTCGTGCATCTCCTTGATCTTGCGAAATGGTCGCTCGACCTTGCCCTTGGCCCGCGCGGTCACGCGACGGCCATCGGAGCCAGACGGTAGATGGGTGCGCACCTCGATGCCGAGATAGCGCATCTTCTTAATGTGCTTGAGGTCCGACGGGCTCAGGTCGAACTGCCAGCATTCATTGCTCTGTTCGGCCTGAAAGCGGACTGCGGCGGGCTGGCGGCTCAACGTCGTGCGGTCATAACCCCATTGCCGCAGATACCGGTTGACGGTGGTCTTGTTGAGCGTCCCGGCCGGGGCGCGGGTCAGTCCGTCTGGCGTTTCGATGCCGAAGGTTTCGATCAGCCGGATGGACTCGGCGGTCGATAGGTGGCGGCTAGGCTGTCGAAATTCGCCAATTATGGGTCCATTTTTATGTCTCGTTTTATGGAT
>JBAXCM010000599.1:0-2723 GCA_037141475.1 Verrucomicrobiota bacterium
CCTTTTCCATATCTAGCAATATGGCGTCGCTTTTCGACAAACGTTCGAGTGCGCCCCAGCCCGCATCGAGGCGCACCGCCCGCACCGGATCCTTGACCAAGTTCGCCCACCGACTGCCATTGACCGGCACCCGCGCTAATAAAAAGGCGGCAGCCCCGCGGGCCAACGGATCTTGGCTGGCAGCTGCGCGATCCGCACGCTGGGTGACCCGCGAATCTCCCGACCACGGTTCCAACAAGCGCAGCAAGGTCGCCTGCCACGCGGCATTATCCTCGGCATCAAACGCCGCTAACAACTTGTCCATGGCCTCCGGCTTGCCGCCGAAAGCCGCCGCAACCGCCCGTGTGCGATCCCGTGCCAACGGCTTTTTCGTCGGCCCATACCACTTGTCAGTCCACTCAATCTGCCACTCCAACCCTTTGTCGGCATGACAGGTGTTGCAGGCGTTAGGGATACCCAATTCCTTTGTCAAAATGGGATCGGGACTTGGAAACCGGTGGTCACTGCGCGCATCGCGGCCCATGTAAATGGATTTTGGCATGTGGCAATCAACACAGCGACTGCCCGCTGAACCGGGTTTGTGAAACGTATGGGCCTGCGCATCGATGACAATTGCGCCGCGCGCACCAGCGGCATGGCACTGCATGCACAACGTGTTGGTATCCACCGCAGGCTTGCCGCCCTTGGGCGTGGCGGCGTGGGAATCGTGACAATCGACACAAGAAATCCCCTTGTGACCCATCCGCGAAAGCAGGAGAGATGCGAAGTTGTAGTCCTCGTCGATCTGCTGCCCATCCGGATGATAGAGACCCGGCTGGCTCGGCAACGCCAAACTGTAGTGGTCAAAAAAATTGTCGCCCGGCTGGAACTCCTCGTCCAACTCCTCACGCCGACTGTGACAACTGGCACACACATGCATCCACTGCTGCGACGTGTACTTTTTCTTGAAATCAACGATACATTCGTTAGCCCCGCGCTTTTCCCGTGACGGCCCGTGGCACTGCGCGCAACCGACACCCTGCTCGAGCCAACCGGTGGCATAACCGTCCGTCTCCGACTGATAGTTTTTCCGATACTGGGTGAAGTGGCAGTAGGCACACTGGCTGTTCCAGTTCATGCCGCGCTGCGTCCAATGCCCCCACTCCTGCGGCTGGCGCTGGTCGCTGCCAAACATGCTGAACCATTCCTGTTTTGACGGATCCCATGCGGCGTCCGGCACCTGATAGCGCCCCTTGCCAAAATCCAGCACATATTGGATCAGCGGCCGGTGGCCTATGGCCATCTGTGGGGTTAGCGAGATGGGCTTTACGCCTGCTTCCTGATCCTTCCACTCGATACGTGGTGCTGACTCACCTCCAGAAAACTGCCAGCGCACATTGCCGAGATCCAGCGGCTTGGCCCGAAACGCCCAGGTATCCTCAACAGCCCCGAGCTTGCGATGAGCCATGGCATGCATGGAGCCCCGCCACACAAGGTCCGCTTTTTGGTGGCAGGCCCGGCAATCGGCCGACTTCGCCATGTGCGACAAACCCGCAGCCCTGCCCTCCCCCACTCCGCCATTGGCAGATTTCCGCTCGCACGAGCCCAGCCCGAGTGCCAGCGGAAGCACCAACATCAGCGTCCGGATGATCCTCACGCACCAGATGTGCGCCAATTCACCCAACCTCGCAAGTCTCAATTCTTCAACCGCAATTCTTCAACTGCGGCCTCCTTCGGGCCCGCTTCCTCAGCGAGATTCAGACTTCCAGATCCAAAGCGGTGTTGTGCGGGCTCCGTCCCTTCACGCCGCACTTCATCCAGTGGCAACACAGCGGCTTGCTGAGCTACTCCAGCAATTCATTCACCTTGGCCATCACCACGAAGGCATCTGCGACGTAAAGCACGTCAGCCTTGCCGCGGGCCCAGCCACAATTGGCGTCCAGCGAAATGGCGCGGCGTTCACCGATGAAGCGCCAGCCGACGGTGTGGGGTTCCTCACCGTGGCAACAGGTAGCCAACCCCTTGGCGTGACGCGGGGTGGAACCCGTCTGGCCAACCTGATTGAGGTGACTGAGAAATGGCAGAATCGCCTGTCCCTCGCCGCCGAGATCGACCAACGACTTGGTGCTGCCTAACGAAGCACGGGCACCCCGCAAAAAGTCAAGAATGAGTGACTCCGCCTCGCCGAGCTTGATCTGGCCATCGGCTTGCTTCTTGGTCCAACCCGCACCCGTGACAAATAGCAACTCCGCATCCGGACGGATCGTCTGCTGGTCCGCTGCAGGGGCCTCAAAGCCCACAACGCGGGTCCGGCACTCAGGGTGTGTTAGAGTAACGGCTTCCACACTGGCTGAGCCGGCGGTCCCTTGCCAAGCCGGCGCGATGCCACCTTCCAGCGCCATCAGCCACGGACGGGTGCTACGGGTGAACACGGCTTCCATGCGCTGGCGGTAGAACCATCGCGAAATGTGGGCTTGGCCGCTGCTGGCATCGATGCCCGTAACGTGGGTGTCGGCGCGGCCGCCGAGGCGATGGGCGACGCCTGGCAGAACCCGGTTGAAGCGCGAGGTGGCTGGAACCGTGATGAGCGTGGCACCAACGGCTCGGCAAATGGCTTCGGCAGCAGCAGCATCCGTCGCATAGCGAGCCTGTGAAAATTCGCTGCCCGAAACGCTTAGAAACCTAGCGGCGCCGCAACCGGCGATTGCGTCGGCAGCGGGTACGGGGTTCTCACCGATCAAGCC
>JBAXCM010000600.1:0-2721 GCA_037141475.1 Verrucomicrobiota bacterium
GTTGCGGAGTTGCAAGAGGTGTTGGGGATGGGGCAGAGTCGGATATCGACGCAGCTTTCGCAGTTGAAGGCGGCGGGCTTGGTGGCAGATGAGCGCAGTGGGAAGAACAACATTTATCGGGGGTCGGCCACAGCGGATCTGACGGACGTGCTGCGTTTGGCGGCGGCGGAATTGCCGGAGGTGTCGGACGATGAGGCGGCGCTGCGGCATTTATTGCGCAAGCGAAAGGACACGGCGCGGGCGTACTTTGATGAATTGGCGGGGCGATTTGGCAAGGATTACGTGCCTGGGCGATCATGGAAGGCGCTTGCAGAGGCGCTCATCAAGGTGCTCAACTACCGGGTGGTGGCGGATTTGGGGGCCGGGGAGGGGACATTGGCGCAACTTTTGGCGCAGCGTGCGGAAAAGGTCATAGCCGTGGATATTTCGCCGAAAATGGTCGCCTTCGGTCAGCAACTTGCCGTGAGTAACGGCCTGGCCAATCTGGAATTCCGGATCGGTGATATTGAGGAGCCACCGATCGACGACGGTTCGCTGGACCTCGCGGTGCTCAGTCAGGCGTTGCACCATGCAGCCCGTCCGCAGCGGGCGATTGACGCCGCATTTCGCATTCTCAAGCCGGGAGGGCGGCTCATTGTATTGGATTTATTGCTGCACTCCTTTGAGGAAGCCCGAGAACTCTACGCCGACCGTTGGCTCGGATTCTCCGAATGTGACCTAGCTGCCATGTTAGAACGCGCCGGATTCACCTGCATCGAAACCGTCGTCGCCGATCGCGAAACAGCCGCTCCCGGCTTCCAAACATTGCTAGGCATCGGCGTTCGGCCGGGCTGAAACTTGCGGACGCAAGCGCATGCCGCATCAATAGCTCCGTCCCCAAATCGCCCGGGTGGAGGTCTCTTCACCGGTGAGGAAGCACTTGCTGCCGGTTGCCGTGGCGAGACCTCCCGGCAGGGACGCGCCAGGGACCGGGATGCAGCGGATGGTGATCTTGTGTTGCTTGGAGAGTTCCTCTTCCTGCTGGCGGGTGCCGGCCCACGGGGTGTAGAGCCAGCCGGGGTTTTCCTGAGCCCAGTGGGCGTGGAAGGCGCCGAGATTGCCGCAGGGCTTCATGTTAGAATCGCGCAAGGAGGTGGCCCTGGCGAGCAGCGCTTGGTGGACTTCGTCGAGCATTTCATGGGCACTGCGAATGAAGTCCTCCTTGACGACAAATTCCTTGGCGGCCACCGCTTGATCGCGGCGCTGCACGCAGATTTTGCGGGTCTCGATGTCCCGCGGACCGATCTCAATGCGGATCGGCACGCCTTTTTTGATCCACTCCCATTTTTTGACGCCACCGCTCAGGTCGCGGGTGTCCACGATTACGCGGATCGGCTCGCCGCAATACATTTGATGCCGCAGCGTTTCGGCGAGCGCTTGGCAGGCGTCTAGCACCGCCTGCTTGCTGTCTTCCTTCGGGGTGATCGGGAGGATGACCACTTGCTGGGTCGCGACGCGCGGCGGCAGGATCAGCCCGTCGTCATCGGAGTGGGCCATGATGAGGGTGCCAATGAGCCGCGTGGAAACACCCCACGAGGTGGTGTGGACGTGCTGAACCTGGCCGTCTCGCCCGGCGAAGGCAATGTTTTGCGCCTTGGAAAAATTTTGGCCGAGATAGTGCGAGGTGCCGGCCTGGATCGCCTTGTTATCTTGGACCATGGCCTCGACGGTGAGTGTCATATCGGCACCCGGGAAGCGTTCATTTTCGGTTTTTTCGCCGGCGACGACCGGGATGGCGAGGTGGTCGCGGAGGAATTCCTCGTAAAGCCGGTGGATCATGCGGGTTTCGATAATCGCCTCGTCGCGGGTTTCGTGGGCGGTGTGACCTTCCTGCCAGAGGAATTCGGCGGTGCGCAAAAACAGCCGCGGCCGCATCTCCCAACGCATCACGTTCGCCCACTGGTTGATCAGCAGTGGCAGGTCCCGGTACGATTCAATCCAGCGCGCAAAGGCCGCCCCGATGATCGTCTCCGAGGTCGGCCGGATGACGTAGGGCTCGGCGAGTTCGCCCGTGGGAATGAGCTTGGTCTTGCCTGTGAGCGGATCCTTGCTCGCCTCGAGCCTGTGATGAGTGACCACCGCACATTCCGTGGCAAAACCCTCGGCGTGCTCGGCTTCCTTTTCCAAATACGAGAGCGGAATGAGCAGCGGAAAATAGGCGTTCTGGTGGCCGGTGGCCTTGAAGCGGCGGTCAAGTTGCTGTTGGATGAGTTCCCAAATCCCGTAGCCCCATGGCTTGATGACCATGCAGCCACGAGTTTCCGAATTTTCGGCGAGGTCGGCGGCCTTGATGACTTGCTGGTACCATTCGGGGAAGTCTTGGGCGCGGGTCGGGGTGATGGCGGTCTTTTCTGAGGACATGGTGGCTGAAGCCCATTCAAACCTCGAACCCGTCCGAAAACCACCAAAAATATCGGCAGGACCTTGAATTTCTCCCACTGCGCCCAATCCAGACGGCTCTCCCCAACGACCTAGCGAGGCAGTGCTTCAGACCCAAGACGCAAGACTTGAAGACGGCTCGGCGGAGCTTGCCGAATGCCCAAGAGCAGAAAACTTGACCTAACAATAGCAAGGTTGGCCTTTCAAGGACTCTAGCCCGAGTTTCTTAGAGGGTTGTTAGAATCCGGCATTTTTGCACTTTTTTGCACTTTTTTTGCCTTTTTTCGGCCATTTTTCAGGCCG
>JBAXCM010000601.1:0-2713 GCA_037141475.1 Verrucomicrobiota bacterium
GGCGCGCCATCTGGGCCATCACCCATTGCCGCACCGCGGTCATGGGCGGGCACCTCGATGCCTGTGAGCAAGGCTGCACGCGCGAGTTCCACTTCCATTCGTGCAACCACCGCAGTTGCCCGCAATGTGGCAGGGAACACACCGCGGAGTGGGTGCAACGCGAACTGGCCAAGCGGGTGGGCGCGCCGTATTTCATGGTCACCTTCACGCTGCCGGAAGAACTGCGCGGGTTGTTTTTCTCCGGCGCGGCCAAGGAGATATATGATGTGTTGTTCGCCGCGGCCGCGGCGGCATTGTCCGGGACGCTGGCCGACCCGCGCTGGCTGGGCGCGGTGACCAGTGGCCACACCGCCATCCTCCACACCTGGAACCAGCGGCAGCATTTCCATCCGCACCTGCACTGTATAGTTCCGGGTGCCGGTCTTGATGCCTATGGCCGGGTGGTGACGGTGAAGAACGCAAACTTCCTCGTTCCACAGCCGGTGTTGCGGCGGGCCTTCCGCGCCGGGTTCCGCGAGCGGCTTGCCGCGGTGGAGGCGGAACACGGTCCGTTAGACATAGATATAGATCCATGCGTCTGGGGAAAGGACTGGGGCGTGCATCTGCAGGCATTTGGTGACGGCACGCGCGCCATCCAATATCTGGGTGCCTATGTCTGCCGTGGTCCCATTGGCGACTCCCGCATCATCAGCATGGACAATGACCGGGTGTCGTTCGATTGGAAAGACCGCGCCAAGGGTGGCGCGCCGCGTGTCGAATCCATCAGCGGTGTCGAATTCGTGACCAGGTATCTGCGCCATGTCCTGCCCAAGGGGATGCGTGCGGTACGGCAATACGGGTTCTGCCACCCGGCGGCGCAAGCGAAGCGCGAGAGGATCGCGTTTCTAACCGGACGGCCGCTGCTCATCGGCGCGGCGGCCCTGCCGCCGCCCAAGCCGGAGCGTCCGCCGAAACTATGCCCGTGCTGCGGCGGGCAGTTGTTATTGGTGCGCAGGATCGAAGCGCCGTGGGAGGCTGCCCGCCAGCGCAAGCGTGCCCGCGCCCGGCCACCTCCCGTGCCCCTGTGTCAGCATCTGACAACATGATCCTATATCACATCTATCCGATACTGCTGAATTTCCGTGCCTGTGGACCGGAGGCGTCGGAGTATTGTCAGGAGCTCGGAAATGAGCATCAGAGAGCCGGTATGGGTTGGTGTGGCAGGGCTGTTAAGTCGCTGGAGGCGAGCACGGATAGGCCGGGACGGAGCCTGCCAGGCACTTGCGAGTTAACCCAACCGAGGTTGCGGGAGGTTCCCGGCGACCCGGGCCAAACACAAAACGCATAAGCGGGGTTCCCGGCCCCAACCGGGCTTGTTCAACCATGGGTGCAGTCGAAACGGAGGCTCTATCGAGCCCCCGTTTCGCTGCACCCTTTATTGTTCGACTTCTTTGATTTGTGTCTTTCCCGACAATATGTCAGAAACTTCATCGCTGATATCGTCGCCCGAGTAGGAAATGAGCATCCCCTCCATGTGATTCTCCACAATAGCTTCTCGGCGGGTCTTAGGGCTATCGAATACATAATCATACCCTCTCGACTCTACAATCTTCGTGATTATTCCGACCGCCTGCTGCCTCAGTTCGTCACGCTTCTTGAGCAACAGTTCCTTGTTCTTGTCCGAGCCCGTCTGCTGAACCAGTTCCTCTAGCCTGCCTATTTCAGGCTGCTTCTCGACTACGTATCGCAGACAACAGATTGCCAGTTTTAGCTCCTCCGCTCGTGTGGGAGCGGCGATCACCATCACTGCAATCGTAAGGATTAGTAGCGCTTTCATTTTTGTCGAACAGTTTTGATCAATGACGTGCGGCGTTAACAATTGTTCAACGACCCCGTCGTTGTTCCAGGTGTAACAACGACCCGGAAGCGCAGACTTCGTCCACCGACGCTGGAAAGGTCGTTCTTACACGGGGATTCAAACGCACGCCAACCGCTGGTGCAAGGGGATTCTACCAAAATCGTCACCTATGGGACCTGCGGTCGCTTGAGGCCAGCGGAGGCGGCAATGCATCACAGTGCCGCCGTTGACACCGCGCCCCGGTCACCATGAAAGCACTCAAATACCTCAGCTTCGTCGGCAAGGTCGCCGGTCTCGTGTCCGCCCTCAACGTCATCCCGTTCGTCGATCCCACGGTTGGGGTGGTCGTGTTCGCCGCCGCCTCGATCCTCAAGGACGCGGTGAACCGGATCGGCGACCTGCTCGATGACGGCCAGCCCAACGCCAGCTTCAAGGGCTGAGCGGACACCATTTTGGGGTCACAACAAATCCGGGGTGTGGAGGATTCGCTCCATGCCCCGGATTTGCCGCGTAATCAACCGTGTGGGCACGTGCCGGCCGCACAAGGTATTGCAATATGGCCGGCCGTCTCATGCACCATCCGCGTTGGTTAGGCGCACCGTTAGGCTGATTTCCGCTTCCGTGGCGCGCGGATTGAACGGGGCTTGCTCCCCTTCCCCGCCGCCAGATTCACCGTGCGGGTGCGGGTGTGGTAATCCACGGTGTTCTCCCACTGGCCGGGCTTGGGCAGGATGCCGAACCACTCGTCCGCCTGTTCCTCGGTGGCGAGTTCCCGGTAGTGCTTGAATATGATCGACGGCGAGTTGCCCGCCTCGAGGGCCACCTGATCGGCGCTCTTGATTTTGGCGATGCGGTAACTGATGAACGAATGGCGGA
>JBAXCM010000602.1:0-2703 GCA_037141475.1 Verrucomicrobiota bacterium
CAATGGGACGGGGCCAGTTGCGCGAACAGCCAGGGCAAGTGGCCAATGGGGATGGCAACCTGATCTATCCCGGACCGGAGAGACCCCTCTCCAGCATCCGGCTGGAGAACATCCGCGACGGACTTGAGGATTATGAGTATCTCCACCTGCTGGCAGAAGGCGTGGAACGGGTTTCCAAGCTGCCCGCCACCACCGCTCGCCAGGCATTCCTGGACCGGGCCCGGCCGCTCCTGACCGTGCCGGACACGGTCGCGCGCAGCGTCGTTGATTACACGCTCGACCCCCATGCCGTCGAGCAGTGGCGGGCACAGCTCGCGGCCCTGATTACACAGGCGGACGGTTTAGCTTCCAATTCCGTGCCCGGAGAAACCCGGCTGCAACCGCCACCAACAGCACCCCGCACATCGCCAGCGATTCCGGCTCAGGCACCGCGGCCGGAGTAATCTCCAGGCCCCACCCCTGCACCGTCGCCTCGCTGCCGCTTGACAGATCCGACACGAACAGCATCCAACTGCCGCCGGCCGTCAGCCCGTTCAATACGGACAACCGATTCAGCCTGCCATCCGAGTCGAACACCGAGCCATCGCTCAGCGGATCAATCGCCCGGCGCGTCCGGCTGCCAGGACGCGCCGCCCGTGATGCCGGGACTTGCAGCCGCCTGGTAATAATGGATGTCCGCCGCCGCCGAATCGGCGAACGTCACGTTCATCCCGCTATCGTCATAACCGAATGGCTCTCCATCGGTCACACCCACCCGGTTCAACAGCACGCTCATCCCGCTCCCGTGCTGGACATTGGCATAGAGATCCCCGTTGTAGCCTCCGCTTAACTGCAGAAGGTTCGCGCGTCAGCGGCCCCGCGCCACTGGCGTCCGGTATGAAACAGAGAGGTCATCGCGGGGTTCGCTGCACGCGCTCTGTTCGGCATCGTAGCGTAACACAGTTGTCGCTATTATCCCCGTGGTAAATCAGTATTGCATTTTGAGCACAGCCAGCGCGAAGAGTGGTCGTCGTAATCGACGGGATCGTAAGGATCGCCACATGCAGGGCATTTCTTGGATCGCGCAGATCGTAGCTGGTGCTCAGCCTTTGTCGCCTCTCTGCTGCGCTTGATGGCGACTCCAGACAGAAACAGGACGGAGCCGACGTTGGCGGCAATTCCCAAGACGAGAAGAATTCTGGGGATTGCAGGACCCATGTGGCGCAAGACCACGAACTGGTAACCCATCTCCGGCAAAATAAAATAACCAGCTCCAAGCGTGAACATGATTGCGCCCGGCGCCATAACGCCTTTGAACACCTTGTCGGCTAATGTTGGAACACCTCGGTCCGAGGCCATGTCGGTCCTTTTTGTTGTCTCCTTCTGGTCAGTCATAAGTGTCATCTACAATTCGTTATTGCCGAACGACCCAAGCTCAGCGACGGCGGCCACGAGACGCGCTGATTGCAACCGCGACGCCCCGCCGCCGTTCGCTGCAGCGCATGGTATCAACTCGTGTAACACAACACAATCCAGTGAACATGTAATTGCCGACGGGTGCATACTGCGGGTCGCTGTGTGCCAACGGATTCTGGTCAAGCCACTCAATCACAACCTGTGTCGGGTCGAGCAACTTCTCGCTCTCCGCCCACTCGACAAATCCCTCGTCCATCTCCAAATGCTCGCGCGTATCGCCAAGCCAAACCACTCGTGCTCGCGCACTGCCGCCGGGCATCGGAATCGCAACGATGTCTCCGAGTTTCACAGCAGAGCCGTCGTGGTAGTTCATGGCGCGCGATGATGCCTAACGCCGAGGTGAGCGATGGCGGCGGGCAATAAGCGCCCGAATCTGCAAACAGGTGCCGCCCGCCGCCATTCGCTCCACCGAAAAGTTAGCCGCTGATAAATGCATACACCTCATTCGTCGCTCCACTCACCCACCATCCCTCGCTCCACCCTTGGACTGCTAAGCTCTTGTGGTGCAGAAAGAAGAACCTCGCATTTGGCATGGCGCCCGGTTGCCACCAATCCCACGAACTCTTCGACTCCTGTCTCGCGCCATAGCTGGTCCAATCGTTTCCCTCCGGCGGCTCTGCGGGAACCTCAACCAAGCCCTTCGACTGGAGCAGGGATGCAATCACGGTTGGCGGGCCGCTGAAATGTACGTAGCTGGTAAAGAGAATACTGCGGCCGTGATGAACCTGCAGCCCGCTTGGCACCGGCGATGGCTTCAGGAAGATCCGCAAATGCTGGCGCGTGTCTAACCAAGACAATAAACCCACCGCCACAAGTGCTACCACGACAACCTCAGTAAGGAGCATGCGCCATCCGAATGGTCTCTGCCTCTGCCTGAAGACAAGCGCAGTGACCGACGTCACGGCTGCGCAGAAGGCTACGGCAGCTAAAACGGTAGAGAGGATGGACACGCCGCTGAATAGAAAGCCCCCGGAGCATGCAAGAAGAGAGAATCCCAATGCCAGCACCAGAGCAGTGCCGGCGGAACTGAATACTACTGCGAGCATTCGCACAGAGGGTCGCTGAACTGGAGGTGCAATGTGCATGACGTATCGCCTACGGCTAACGCTCCAGATCAGCGACCCGGCGCCACTGATCCTCGATTGTCAACCAGAGCGCCATCGCCGGGTTCGCTGGATCTGGTTTGTTCGGCACGTTCATGTCACTGCCTGACTTCCCACTTTGCTTCTGACCAGCGGATAACGTAGC
>JBAXCM010000603.1:0-2700 GCA_037141475.1 Verrucomicrobiota bacterium
GGTCGTCGCGACGAAGGCCCGCACCCGGCGCAAAAGCTCGCGCGCCGCGGCATCCGACAGCGGATGGCCGAGCCGGGACATGACCAGTTGCACGGCACGCGCGCCGGAATGCTTGCCGAGCACGATACGGTGCTGCTGGCCGACTTCCGCCGGATCGAAGCCTTCATAGTTGCGCGGGTCTTTGAGCAGGCCATCGACGTGAATACCGGCCTCGTGGGTGAAGGCGCCTTCGCCGACAATGCTCTTCTGCCAGGGAAGCGGACGTCCCGAGGCGAGGGCGACGCGTTGTGAAATCTCCGGAAAGCCTTTCAGCTCGATCCCCGTACCGATGCCGTGACAAACATGAAGCCCAAGAACGACTTCCTCCAGCGGCGCGTTGCCGGATCGTTCGCCGAGCCCGTTTACGGTGGTATTCAGATGCGTAGCGCCAGCCTTCGCAGCAGCCAGAGTATTGGCGGTCGCCATGCCTAGGTCGTCGTGTGCATGCATCTCGATTTCGAGGTCGCAAATCGAACGCACCGCGGCAATCCGTTCATAGGTCGTAAATGGATCGAGCACACCGAGTGTATCGGCGAAACGGATGCGCCGCGCCCCGGCCGCCTGAGCCGCTTCGGCAATCGAAGCAAGCAGATCCGGTGCGCCGCGCGATGCGTCTTCCGCACCGACACCGACCTCGAAACCCAGGCCACGAGCATATCGCACATGCTCACCAATCGCGGCCAACAGCCAAGCCCTGTCCCTATGCAACTTGGAACGCAGATGCTGGTCCGAGGCCGGAACCGAAATGTCGATCAGATGCGCACCGAGGTCCGCCGCCAGAGCAATGTCGTCGCGGTTCATCCGGCTCCAGACCATCAGGCGCGCCTTCAAACCCAGCGACGCCACGCCACGTATCCCGTCGCGTGCTGCTTCACCCATAGCCGGGATGCCGATCTCCAGTTCCGGTACGCCTAACGCATCGAGGCCGCGCGCGATGTCCAGCTTTTCATCAAGACTGAACGCCACCCCCGCGGACTGCTCGCCGTCGCGCAGGGTGGTATCGTTAATGACGATGTGGGTTAGGTGCTTGTCGGTCATGGTGGTCATGCCATGACTAGCAAATCTGATGCCGACTATTACATCAAGGCAAATCAGTTAGTTACAAAAATGCATGTGTGGCATTGTCGAGTTTGCGACGTAACTGAAACCGTACCCGATCATTTTGAAAAATCGGTGGCGCATTGCCTAGACAGAAGAATAAATGGTTGCCTCCTCCGTTTGGTTGGGCCCACACTAAATTTTGGCGGCGTGTTGAGGCTCCCTCTAGCTCTACGACCGTTCTACGATGGAAAGCAGTCTGCTCACATGCAAATGGCAACTGACCGCAGAGGGCACAAAGGGTGCGCTCAGTTTTTAAAAACCAGCCATTCAACTGGTTCCTGCTGGCTGTGAGTTCGGGCATTCTCCGATAGCATCAAATGGTTATCGGAAGCAAAACATGTGAATTGTTTTCATCAAACCATGTGGATTCCATCGATGCAGCGTTGGCCAAAGCCTCTGGATTTCCTTCAATGCCATCATTTCTTTGGTTGTAAAACCCGCAAAACCCGTATACTGTACGGACATTGCAAGGAGTGACACCATGGGCGCCACCGTCAAAGAAGAACGCATCGAAATCCGTCTCGCGTCCGCCGAGAAGGAGCGTATTCGTCAGGCCGCCATCCTGTCGCACCAGAACGTCAGCGAATTCGTTCTTCGTGCCGTACGTACCGTAGCCGACGAGACTTTGGCGGCACAGACGCGCTTCGTCCTGCCCGAAGCACAGATGAACGCGTTCTATGCCGCTCTCGATCAACCCGCCAAATCGATTCCGCGCCTCAGGGAACTGCTCAAGAAACCGAGTGTCTTCGAGGCCAAATGAAGTTGCCGCTACAAGGTCCTGAACTCCTGACCGAGGTCCACGACGTATTGGGATTCGACTGCGGCAACGAAGCACTGAACCGCTTTCTACAACGCTACGCACTCCTGAACCAGCGCAACCAAAGCGCACGAACTTACGTTGCACTGCGCGGCGAATTCCGGGTCATTGGCTATTATTCGCTGGCCGCTGCCTCTGCGGAATACGAAACCGTTCCGGCACGCATCGCCAAAGGGCTGGCCAAGCATCCGATCCCACTTACCCTATTGGCCAGGTTGGCCGTGGATCAGGCGGAGCAGGGGAGTGGCATCGGGGCCGGGCTGCTCAAGGACGCGCTGAAGCGGTTTCTCCAGGCGCAATCGATCATTGCCGCGCGAGCCCTTGTGGTCCACGCCAAGGATGACAGGGCCGTCGAGTTCTATCAGCACTTCGGATTCGCACCATCGCCACTTGATCCGTATCATCTGTATCTGATGACCAAGGACATCCATGAGTGCCTGGTCTAGCCAATCAAAAAACGCTGCCGATGCAGTGCCTGCAAGCCTTTCGGGGTGCGTATACCATCATTCAAAATGCATACCCCAAAAATTGGGTGCGAAAATCGTCAAATAATTATTTTTCTGGCACTGTCTGGCAACCTCTGGAGTTGATAAGCAACAACATCTTGATGGTAAACCTGATGGTGAATTTCCAACTGAAAATTGTTTTTCCTTTGAAAATCAAACGCATGAAAAGCTCGTGCCCAATCGAGTGGGAGTGACTGGCAACGACGAGCAATATCTGGCAACGTCTGGCAAATAGGG
>JBAXCM010000604.1:0-2697 GCA_037141475.1 Verrucomicrobiota bacterium
GAGCTGCTCAATAATTCCAATTACCTCGGGCTGCTCCACGGCATGGCGTCGCCTGAGCGGGTGATCAAGGCGCAGCTCGAATTGATGGCCAATTTCCCGGCGCGGGCCGAATTTAATTCCACGCTGATGCTTGCCGAAATCCTTGACGGACGCACAGCTGACGCGCTGGCACGTCTGCCGCAATTGCGCGGTTGCAAGGGCGTTGAGCCGATGATGAAACTCGCCCTTGAAGGCAGCGCCCGGATGCTGCTCGGGGAGACCGAAGCGGGATCGGCCCTCTTGCAAAAGGTCGATTGGCGCTGCTTCATGCGCCAGGAACAAATCGTCTTCGGTGGCTTGTTGGCGAAGTTTAGGCTCACCGGGCTGCCCAACCGGGAACTCAAGAGCGAGTCGCCCGTGGCCGATCCCGAGCAAACACCCGCTTGGCGCAAGGCCATCGATCGGCTGCAGAAAGATCAAACTGGCGATGTCCTGCCGCCTCTGCCCGCCCTTCGGTCAGATGCGATAGAATCGCCCTGACCGCCATCAGAGACGAGACCTCGTTGTCGTCGTCCACATGGTTCTAACATTGCTTGCTAGCCAAGCCGAATTTCAGGGGGATTTCTTTCCGAAGCGGCCGAACAGGCGTTGCCAGAAACCGCCCTGCTTCTTGGCGCTAGGCAAGGGTGGAGGCCCGCCCGGCAAAGGTGGAGGGGTAGCTGGAATTTTCTTTGGATGGCGGATCTCGGGCTTGAAGCCATACCTTGCCAGTAGATCCTTGGCCTTCCCACAGAGACTTGCATGACGTTGGGCATCGACCATGTGAAGGTAATTGGCAAAGCCCTGGACCTTGGCCAAGACGTGGCGGCTTTCACTGCGCCAGGAACAGGCCTGCGGCCCCTGCTTGCCAAGTTTGTCCAACATGGCCCGGAAAGCCCTAACATCTTCACGCGGGACAGCCGGTTTTTCGGCGACGACAAGTCCGGTGACTTCGCGGCGGCGGCCCGTGCCCATGATCCTCAGTTTGTTGGGATGGAGGAGGAAGTTTTCCTCCCTGATGACTGCCTTGACCTGCCAGAGGAGTTTTCTGGCCACGTTACGATCTCCTTCGGCGGAGGATGAGAAGGTCAAATCGTCGGCATATCTCGTGTAAGCGAAGCCATGCTTTCTGGCGATCCCGAGCATCCGGGCATCGAGCCTGCGGCAGAGCATGTTCGTGATCGCGGGACTGGTCGGAGCGCCCTGCGGAAGGTGCCTCACGCCGGTCGCAACCTGCCAGGTTTCGCCGTCCATCTCGACTTCCTCGACCGGTGGCTCGGTGCACAGTTGGGCAAAGATAGTGGCCACTGATTTCGAGTATCCCAAGGCATGAAAGAGCCCGAAAACCCGAGGCCAAGTCACGTTCGGAAAAAAGTCCTGGAGGTCCAGATTGATGACTAGCCCAGCCCCGCAGTGAGGTTGCGCATTGGTCAGGATCGAGTGTTCCGCGCGGAAACCGTGAGCCGCTTCATGGATACCGACGCGGTTGAGCACTTGTTCGAGAATCCAGTGCTGCGCGTGCTTGAGCCGCGGCATCGGGGCGGAAATGAGCCGGTGGCCGCCACGCTTCTTGGGCATCAGAAACCGTCGGTAGTGGCCCACCTTTGAGACCTTTCTACCATAGGCAAGAAAGCGCAATTCGCCCATGCTGATAGCCATCGCCTGTGCCAGCGATCGATGAGTGGGAAAATCAGTCAGACCCCATCTAGCAAGTCGCTCACTGCGGGATCTCAGATCATTGAGCCTGTTAGAAGCATCATCACCGAGATAGAGGATCTCCTCGGCCTTGCGCTTGTCCCAAGAGGCGGCCCTTTCGATTCGTTCACTCTCGCGACGTGCCTTATTCTCCTTCTGTTTTTCGCGGGATACTTGCAGCCGGTCGCGCCGCATCGCCTTGAGCGCAGCCTCCCGATTCTCATAAGTCCGCTGCTTGGCCGTCAGGGCTCGCAATTCTGCCGTCAGCTCGGTCTCGCGCTTGAGCAGAGCATCGGGGATAGCGGTCTGGGCGGTTCCGGGTTGCCAGAAGCCCTTGCGGATCATTTCATCAAGGATCAGCTTGTCCTTTCCGCCAAGAACCCGGATCCGATCATATATCTCCTGACGGTTCGACATTTTAGTGAGGGTAGGCCGACAGCGGCAGGGAGTGTCTTCGTGCAGCTCCGGAGACCGGGCCGCTCAACTCAAGCGCCACCCCTACGGTGTCGCTAATTCGCTTCACGGAAGCCGACCCGGAATTAGCGACACCGTAGGGAAGTGGCGCATCGTCACGAGTGGACCGGTGAAGCGTGGCATGGCTGTGGGCATGGACGGCGAAACGCCGCCCAAATGGCAAGTTCCACACCCCTGCCGCTGTCGAAAAACAGGTAACACACCGATATCCGGTGTTGGAAGAAAAATCGAAGAATCCGCCGCTCATTTTGTGACAAATTGGAATTTTGCCTTGGCCATTCGTGCAGCGAGGATGTGCTCGCAGGGTCCGCGGCGCAGTTGGTTTGACTTATGAAAATTGCAGGAACAGGTGGCGGAGACGAGTCGTTCATCGCCATCGATATGGAGTTCGACCGGGTGGCGGGCCATGGCATCGCCGACGATGCCGATGATTCGTCGGCCGTGGAGCCGTTCCTCGACCTCCACGGTGACTGAGCCCTTCGAGCAAAGCAAGCGGGCTGCGGCCTCGCG
>JBAXCM010000605.1:0-2691 GCA_037141475.1 Verrucomicrobiota bacterium
GGATGTGTTTCGCCGGCCCCGCGAATTCGCGGAAGTGGAATTCGACGGGGTTTGCCAGCGGGCCATATTCCGCCTCGGTTTGTCACCCGTTTGTCACCCGTTTTTTGTGTTCCCGGTTTACCGTTGCGCCGCTTAGATTTTGTTTCCACCGTAGGCGTCATGTCCATGTTGGGCATCAAGCTGGAAGGTCCCTACCAATATCTGTTCGCTGGCGATGTGGGCATGGCGCATGACGGTGGCCCCCTGGAGGGGTATTACAATGACGGTAAGGTAAAATAAAATCGAAAATAAAAGGAAGTGTAAAATGATGAAGCATCTGATAGTGGGTATGGCGGTGTTGATGACCCTGCTGGCAACGGTCCGGGCAGGGTACGTTGGTTGGCAGCATTCGGGTTCGATCTGGATCCTGACGACTCCGGAAGGAGCCAACCTGCCAGCGACGGCCACGGAAGAAAATTTCCCGGTTCTGATTCGGCTCAACAAGGAGGGGTTTGATTTCAGCAAGGCGAAAGCCAATGGCGATGACATCCGATTCGCGGATGCCGCCGGCACGCCGCTGGCTTATCAGATTGAGGAATGGGACGCGGCCGCCGAAGCGGCCAGCATTTGGGTGCGCATCCCGGTCATCAAGGGCAACGCGCACCAGGAAATCAAAATGTTCTGGGGCAAGGCGGATGCGGTCAGTGAATCCATGGGCAAGGCCGTTTTCAACGAGTCCAACGGATATGTCTGCGTCATGCATATGACCGATCCGGCGAAGGATGAGGTCGGTGCGCTCGAACCCAAGGATACCGGCACCACTGCCTCTGTCGGAATGATCGGTAAGAGCCGGCGGTTTGACTCAGGAAAGGGCATCAACTGCGGCGAGAACATCACCACCTTTCCCACCGGATCGAGTCCCAGCTCCTCCGAGATTTGGTTCAAGGCTGAGAAACCCAACACCCTCCCGGTCGGTTGGGGAAATGAGCAGGTCCAGGGCAAGGTGACGATGATATTTGAGAGTCCGCCACATATCACAATGGATTGTTGTTTTTCAGGTGCCAACGTTCAAAGCAAAACGCGGCTGGCCATGTCCCAGTGGATTCATGTGGTCCACACCTACAAGGACGGCGAATCCAAACTCTACGTCAACGGCGTGCTCGATGGTGAGAACAAGGGCGGCAACCCGCTGAACGTGAAAAGCCCGGAAAGGATGTATATCGGCGGCTGGTATGCCAATTACCAGTTCGTCGGCGACATCGACGAAGTGCGGGTTTCCAAAGTCACACGATCCGCCGACTGGATCAGGATGTCATACGAGAATCAGAAACCCATGCAGACGCTGGTCGGCCCGCTGGTGCGGCCCGGCACGAACTTCGCGGTTTCCGAGAAAGCGATCACCATCGCGGAGGGCAAGAGCGCCACGGTGACCGCCAAGACCGAGGGTGCGCAGAAGAGTTATTGGATCCTGAAAAAGGGTGGAGTTGAAACCATTGTGGCGGTGGACAAGCCCGGTTTCACGATTGATGCGGGCCGCGTGAGTGGCGACCAGTCCATGACCCTGATCCTCAAGGCGGTCTATGCCACTGGCGTGAAGAACATCGAGATACCGGTCACCGTCAAGGAAGAGATCCCCGATCCGGTTTTTACCTTGAAAGCGCCGCCCTCATGGAATGGCCGCACGACCATCGAGATCTTGCCGCAGATTTCCAACCTGAAAGACATGCAGGCGAAAAATGTCGGCGAGCTGAAATATGATTGGAAGGTCTCGGGTTTGGCCGCGATCAAGGAGATCAAACCGGGCAAGCTGATCCTCAAGCGCGCCCAGAACAGCGGCACGATGACCGTGACCGCGAGCATCTCCAATGGCGGGGATCCGGTCACCCGGACGGCCCAGGTCGTGATCAAGGAACCCGCCAAGGATGCCTGGGTTCAGCGCGTGCCTGACAAGGATGAGAAGCCGGTCGATCATCAGTTTTTTGCTAGGGATGACAAGAATGAAGGCACGCTGTTTTACAACGGAACGCTGGCCAGCGCCGCCGACAGGGTCTTCCTGAGGTTGTATGCCGACGACAAACCCGTCAAAACCGAATCGCAGAAACCCGCCGCGGACAAGGGTTATGCGTTGTCGGTGAAGCTCAAGCCGGGATTGATCAAATACAACGTCGAGTTCGGGACGAAGACGGGTGGCACCGAGGTGGTGCTGCAGACCGTGACCGACCTGGTGTGCGGCGACGCCTATCTGATAGACGGGCAGTCCAACGCGCTGGCTACCGATACCGGCGAAAAGGCGCCCGCGGATACTAGCGAGTGGATCCGCAGTTATGGCGGTCCCGCAGGCGACCCGAAAGGCGAGCCGCAGAACCTGTGGTGCAATCCGGTTTGGAAAATCGAGAAGGGTGAGAAAGCGCAACTCGGCTGGTGGGGCATGGATCTGGCACGGCGGCTGGTGGAACACGAGAGGATGCCGATTTTCATCGTGAATGGCGCGGTCGGCGGAACACGGATTGACCAGCACCAACGCAATGAGGCCAATCCTGACGACTTGAGCACGATTTACGGCCGGATGTTGTTGCGGGTGAAACAAGCCAAGCTGACCCATGGCATCCGGGGTATTCTCTGGCATCAGGGTGAGAACAACCAGGGTTCCGCCTCGCCCACCGGCGACTTCGACTGGAAGTCCTATCAGGATTATTTCCTGGAAATGGCGGC
>JBAXCM010000606.1:0-2682 GCA_037141475.1 Verrucomicrobiota bacterium
CAGCGGGAGCCAGCAGATGCAGCGCCGTGGCCCCCCCGGTGGCGATCAACCCGCCGACGAGCACGCCGAGCGTGATTGCGGGAGTGGCCAGCGGGATCGCAGCACGCGGCACCGCACCCACCGTCGAGCCGGCTGTTAGGAAAGCATGCGCCTTGTAAAGCGCGTGCGCGGCGATGTGGATCAGCGCGAGCCCGTAGGCACCCAGACCGCACTGGAGCATCATGAATCCCATCTGCGCGATGGTTGAGTAGGCGAGCGCGCGTTTCACCCCGGGCTGGGCCAGCATGACGACTGCACCAAAGGCGGCGGTCACCGTGCCGATCCATACCAGCAGGTTCAGCGCACCGGCAGCATGGGCGAAGAGTGGCGAGAAACGCACGATCAGGAATCCGCCCGCGTTGATGATGCCGGCATGCATGAAGGCCGAGACGGGTGTGGGCGTTTCCATCGTGTCTGGCAGCCAGCTATGGAAGGGAAACTGCGCCGACTTCAGTGCGGCGCAGGCCACCAGCAGGAAACCGACTGTCGGCAGTCCGCCGGTATTTCCCGCTGCGACAGAGGCGAAGATTGCATCGAAGTTCCATGTGCCATGGGCGCGGAATAGCAGCAGCGAGGCGGCTAACAAACAGACATCTCCCACCCGGCTGAAGACGAACTTTTTCCGCGCCGAAAATACCGCGCCCGCCCGCCCCGGATGGTGCAGCAGCAGCCGGTGCAGGCACAAGCTGGTGGCAACCCAGACCGTGAGCAGGACCAGCAGATTTCCGGAAAGCACCAGCGTCAGCACTGCGGCGAGAGTGAGGCTCATCCATGAGAAAAACTTCGTCTGCGCCGGATCACCTGCGAGGTAATTCCTTGAGAAACGCACGACCACCGTGCCGAGGAATGACACTAGCACGACCATCACGGAGGACACCGCGTCCAGCTTGAAAAGGGCGGACCCGGCACCGGTTCCGGTCATCACCATCAGCACGGCAAGGATGGCGGAGGTCCCGGCGGCGGTCACTGCGAGACGCCCGGCGGCACTGGAAGAGAG
Source organism: Verrucomicrobiota bacterium (assembly GCA_037141475.1). Lineage (GTDB taxonomy): Bacteria > Verrucomicrobiota > Verrucomicrobiia > Verrucomicrobiales > Akkermansiaceae > Luteolibacter. Next base: position 1,037 of record JBAXCM010000606.1, read on the forward strand.
CCAGCGGCAGGCCAGACCGGCGATCAAGGGCAGCAGTGGAACAAGGGGTGGCAGGAGGTGGGGAAGGAGTTGCATCGCCAGAAGGCTGCCACCGGACTAAATTTTAGTAAATTACATGATTTTAACTTTGGCGTTATACTGTATTTAACTCACATGCCCTTTCTGAACTACCACCACCTCCGATATTTCCGCTTCATCGCCCGTGAGTTGAACCTGACGCGGGCGGCGGCGAAACTGAATCTATCGGCTCCGGCGCTGAGCATTCAGCTCAAGCAGCTCGAGGAAAGCCTTGGCCATTCGCTCTTCGAACGCCAGCGGGGCGGCCTAAAACTCACCGAGGCCGGCCACCTAGCGCTCAACTATGCCGAGGAGATCGCCCGCGCCGGTGAGGAGTTGATGGACGTGATGCAGCACCGCCCTCACGGGGGACGGCAGGTTCTGCGCGTTGGCGCGGTAGCCACCCTTTCGCGGAATTACCTGCTCGAGTTCCTGCGTCCGGCGCTGCACATGCAGGAGGTGGAAACCGTCATCCGCTCCGGAGTGCAACGTGATCTGTTAGTAGCACTGCACGCGCTCGAGGTGGATATGGTGCTTTCTAACCAGGCGGCCAAACGCGATGCCGGCCGGCCGTGGCACAGCCACCTCCTGGCCGAGCAATCGGTCAGTCTGGTGGGCGTGCCGGCGTGGCAACAGAAGCAGCTGCGCTTCCCCGAAAGCTTCCGTGACGTGCCGGTGATCCTGCCGAGCCTGGAAAGCAACACGCGCGCCGCCTTCGACCGCCTCACCGCAGCTGCCGGAGCGCGACCGCGAATCTTGGCCGAGGTGGACGACATGGCGATGCTTCGTCTGTTAGCCCGTGAGGGCGAAGGCCTCGCACTGGTGCCGCCGGTAGTGGTGCGCGACGAGATCGAAAGCGGCATCTTGGTGGAAACCCACCGCATCCCGCAGATTCAGGAAACCTTCTACGCCATCACGCCGAATCGGCGGTTTCCAAATCCGCTCGTCGGAGAACTGGTTGAGCGTATGGCCGGTTTAAAAAGCTGATTGTCACCGGAGGTGTGGCAACGACGCCAGTGCTCGACACAAATGCCTTCTGTGACTGGTGCTCGAGCGGGCGCTGGGGTTATTGGGTTCACAAGGCGGAGCAGGTGTGGCTGTCGAGCGGGGTGATCGGAGAATGGTGGCAGGGCATTTTGGAAGGGGACAGGGTACAAGAAAATCGCATCAAACTTCAAGCTCTGCTGGCGGATCGCTGCGTCGGAGTGCTCGAGGTTGGTGCGAAAACCACCCAGTATTGCGGCGAGCCTCTCTGGTATTTGAAAATGAATGGGACGCCAATTCCGACGAATGACATCTGGATTGCAGCCCTGCCCTATGAGCCCGGCTGAACACTGCCCCTGGCAGACCGCCATTTCAGTCATTTGCCCGTTGTCGCTCGCCGTAGAGTCATCAATGGTGCCGTGACCGATAAATACCTCTCAAAAACAATGCAAAAAACAATGCTTGCCAAGTTGGGGATTGGCCCATATCGTCCTCGCGTTCTTTTCGCAACCACGCGGCAGAACGCGCTTCGTCTGGTCTTGTGCGCCATGGTCTCAGGAAGTGTTATTTGAAATGGCGTTTAATATTGAAGCAAATGGACATCT
>JBAXCM010000607.1:0-2673 GCA_037141475.1 Verrucomicrobiota bacterium
ACGAGGTGGCCATCAGAGCACAGAGCCACCGCGGGGACACGAGCGATTGAGGGAAGCCTGAGAAATTGAACATTGGAGGAATCAGTTGGAACGGCAGCAACTTAATGCGGCCCATCCTCCCTGTAAATTGGGCCGAACCCGAACCCCGTGTAGGGCGTGGCCTTACATGGTGTGACTGTGGATTGGGCTAATTCCGCCCGCCGTTGGTCAGGTCGGCCTTCCGGATTCGACCCAGCGAACGGCCTCTCGCATCAACACGCTCAAGGAGCTGACACCGAGTTTCACCTTCATGCGTGCACAATGGGTTTGCACGGTTTTCAAGGCGATGTGAAGCGAGTCTGCGATGTCGCGACTATCCATGCCCGCGCCCAGCATTTCGAACACCTGCAACTCGCGATCGCTCAGAGTGGCAACGACTGAACCGGATCGCACCACTTGCACCTCCACCATTTTCTCCGTCATCGAACGCGCAAATTCATCACTTACAAAGAGTTTGCCATCTAGCACTTGTCTCAGTGCCGTGATCACCTTTTTGGTTACCTCCCGCTTCATCACGTAGCCACGGGCACCGGCACGCAAGGCCCGCTCCGCGTAAGTTGCCTCATCGTGCATCGAGAGCACCACCAACACGGTGTCCGGACAGCAAGCCCGCAAGTCCTTGATCAATTCCAAGCCCGAACCACTGGCCAGGGTTAGATCCACCAAGGCGGCATCCGGGCGCAGCTCCTCTATCGCCTGCAACGCCTCCGGGGCGCTGCCGGCCTCACCACATACCTCCAGATCGCTCTGGCGGTTAATCATGATAGTCAGTCCTTCGCATACCAGCGGGTGGTCATCGACGAGGAATATCCGGCGTTTGGCGGGTAAAGGATCAGGCGTCATGTTAGGAACGGGTTGTGGGGAAGAAGCTTGTTGATGCTGCAGGTGACCCGCGTTCCGCCCTCAGGCATGGACTCGACAGCGAGGCTTCCACCAATCATTGAAGCCCGGTGTTTCATGATGAGCAAGCCCATGCCTTTGCTATCATGCGGCTCAGGTGCTAATCCGCAGCCATCGTCGCAGATGGTGAGGACCAGCTGCCCGGCAGTCCCGGAAAACCGGATGGTGATATGAGTGGCTTTGCCGTGACGGACCGCATTGCTAACGGCTTCCTGGGCGATTCGGTAGAGATGGATAGCCGTTGTCGCATCATCGGTGTGTACCGTCCCATGGTATTCAAAACGGCACTCGGTTTTGAGGCGGTGGCGGGTGGTCATTGCCAGTTCCTCAAGAAAGTCGATCAATCCGTCAGATTCCAGATGCACAGGCGCCAATCCGCGGGCAATTTCGCGGGCCAGTGAAATCCCCTCCTCCACGAGATCGACGAGGCGTTTGGCATCAGCAGCGGCTTTTTCATGTCCCGACTCTGACAAGTCCTGCTCGATATTGAGTGCCGCGATGGCGGTTCCGGTCAGATGTTGGCACAGGTTGTCATGCAAGTCGCAGCCGATGCGTTGGCGTTCGCTTTCACTGATTCGGAGGATCTCCTTTTCGAGGCGTTCGCGCTGGGTCATTTCGTCCCGAAGCGCCACGGTGCGCTCCTTGATGCGCATCTCCAGCGTCTCATGCGAGGCTTTGAGCCACGTCAGAAGAGCCAGCACAATCATATAGAACGTCATGGTGATCACCGCGTTCCATGCCAAGGTGAACGAGCCGCGCATCCCCGCGGTCCAATCGCCGAGAATCCAAATGGCGATGCTGAGAATGGCGACGAGGATGGCGAGGTTGCGGCCTGCGAGCCAGAACGATGCGGCTATAGCGACCAGATAGAACACAGAGAATGAGAGCTCATAACCTGTCGCATAGTCGATGAGGCCCACTGCCGCGACAATGCCAAAGGTGATAGCGATGGCAACCCCACGGGGACATGAGTTGATGCGTTGAAAGGTTGCATTCATCGGCTGGCTGGAGCTTAAAGTTGAAAAACGCTCCGTCAATCCAGGCATTTAGACACCCATCATGAAACCTGAAGAAAAGTCGAAGCAACCCGCCCCCCCCCTGATGTGCTCCGGCAATCTACCGATGATAGAGGGGCAATCTCCAAATCGCCTGGTTCTCTTTTGTGTCTTGCGTCTTGTGGTTAGTTTCTCGCGGTCCCTACTTCTATCAGTGCAGATCAGAGTACGGGCTGGAGGTAGCGGCGCTGGGCGGCGGCCTCCGGGTTGTGGGGCGAGTTGCTGGCGGCAGCGCGGGTGTCGGCTAACAATTCGTCGCGAAATTTGGCGATGATGGCTTCCACGGGCCACGACGAGGCTTCGCCAAAGGCGCAGATGGTTTTGCCTGCGATGTTATTGGAGACGCTCGCCAGCGTTTCGGGATCGCTCTCCACGCCGCCGCCCGCGTCGCTCCGGCCTGCAGCACCGCGGTGGCGACGGCGGACGCCACGGATATCTTGGCGAAGGCGGCCTGGCGGTGCGCCGAAGACGACGACGAAGAGGCGGCAGAATGACGGCGACCCGAGGCGGAAGCGGCGAGTGAAGCAAGGGTGGTCTTGCCTGTGCCGGGCGGCCCCTGCACGAGCACGAGCGGCGCGCCGCTGAGCCCCGCGCGCAGCGCCGCCATCTGCGACGCGTTGCGCTGGCGCTCGAGCGCCTCGGCCATCACTTGAGCGAAGGCCGCTATGGTTGGGGCAAT
>JBAXCM010000608.1:0-2651 GCA_037141475.1 Verrucomicrobiota bacterium
GCCTCATGCGGCGATCTCGCTTTGCGGGTGCCGACAACACAACCTCCAGGGATTCGATCTGGAAATTCCGTTAGGCAAGCTCAGTGTCGTCACAGGCCCGTCCGGCTCCGGCAAATCGTCGCTGGCATTTCACACACTCTATGCCGAGGGCCAGCGCCGATACGTCGAAACATTCTCGCCCTATGTGCGCCAATTTTTTGATCGCATGGACAAGCCGGCGGTCGATCGCATCGAGGGCATCCCGCCCGCCATTGCCATCGAGCAGAAAAACCACGTCCGGACGACCCGCTCGACGGTTGGCACCCTCACGGAAATCAATGATTACCTGAAATTGCTCTTTGCCCGGCTCGCCGTCGGTCATGACCCGCAAACTGGCGAGGAGATCCGGCCGGATTCGCCCGAATCCGCTGCGGCCTGGGCGTTGGCCGGGATGGCGGGCCAAGCCGTGCTGATCACCTTTCCTGTGGCCATTCCCGCAGGCACGAACGGCGAGGATTTTTTTGCTTTTCTCAACTCCCAAGGGTACCTGCGTGTGCTCGTCAAGCAACAGATATGGCGCAGCGACGAGCCGCTTTCCGCCGCTATCAAAAACTTGAAGTCGCCCGTCGCGGTGATCCAGGACCGCCTCACCCTCAACCCGCAAAATTCATCGCGCCTCCTCGAGGCCCTAGAAGCCGCCTTTCAGTTAGGCAAGGGCAATGCCAGTATCGTGGCGGCCCCGGACGCTGCTTCAAACGCATCGGCCAAGCCTGCCACAGCCAAAACCTTCACCAACACTTGGACGAATCCGCGCACCGGCTTCACCCTCCGGCCGCCCACTCCGGCTCTGTTTTCATTCAACAATCCGCTCGGCGCATGCCCGGCCTGCCGTGGCTTCGGGCGCGTCATCGGCATCGACCTCGATAAGGCCGTCCCTGATCCGAGCCTCTCGCTCGCCGCCGGGGCCATCAAGCCGTTTCAGGGCGAGCGAGGCGACGAATGTCAGCGGGATTTGCTTCGCCATTGCAGCGAGCGCCGGATCAACGTCGACACTCCGTGGGAGGATCTGGATGCCGCCACCCGCGAGTGGATTTACTACGGCGATAGTAAGTCGGCGGCGCTCACCGATCTTGAAAATGCCGATGAATTGTGGCGGGCAGGCAAGTGGTACGGCGTGAAGGGATTCTTCGATTGGATGGAAAGCAAGGCTTACAAGATGCACGTCCGGGTGTTCCTGTCACGCTATCGCTCGTACACCACCTGCGCCGCCTGCCGCGGCAAACGCCTCCAACCCGAGGCCCTTTGCTTCAAAATCAATGGCCTCTCCCTGCCCGAATTATGGGCCCAGCCCGTCGCCGAACTCCTCACTTGGTTTCGGAGTTTTCCCGCCGCCCCGGACCCCGCACTCCGCCTCGTCCTATCAGAGTTAACCTCGCGCCTCACCTATCTGACGGAAGTGGGCCTCGGCTATCTCACCCTCGACCGCGCCACGCGAACCCTTTCCGGCGGCGAAGTTGAGCGCGTTAATCTAACCACTTGCCTCGGTGCCTCGCTCACTGGCACGCTTTTTGTGCTCGATGAACCCACCGTGGGCCTCCACCCGCGGGACATCCACCGCCTCGTTGCCGTCATGCACGGCCTCCGGGATAAAGGCAACACGCTGGTGGTCGTCGAGCATGAAGCCACCGTGATTGCGGCTGCTGACCACCTCATCGACCTCGGTCCCGGGGCTGGATCCTTCGGCGGGCAGTTGATCTATCAGGGGCCCGTGCTGGCCCCCCGTCCTCAAGGTGAAGTGGCTCCCTCTCCTGGCATGGCCGCCGGCACCCTGCCTTGGCTTAGCGGCGTGAAATTCATTTCGGTGCCCGCCAAACGGCGCCAACCCACCAAGAAGGTCCTCTCGATCCGCGGTGCCACAAAGCACAATTTACAAAAACTTGACGTCGATATTCCGCTCGGAATCTTTGTTTGTCTCACCGGTGTGTCGGGATCCGGCAAGTCCACATTTGCCCGCGACGTGCTTCATTTGAATCTGGTCAGGCACTTCGGCCAGGACAGCGATGGCGATCCCGCCCCGCTCAAACAACTCCTCGGTGCCCAGCACCTCTCAGGCGTCGAACTCGTCGATCAGTCACCGGTCGCCCGTACCCCGCGCTCCACTCCGGCGGTTTTTCTGGGGGCCTTCGAAACCATCCGTCAGCTGTTTTGTGAGACTGACGCCGGCAAGGCCGCCGACCTCAAGCCCGGCTTCTTTTCCTTCAATTCCGGCGAGGGCCGTTGCGATCGCTGCGCCGGTAACGGATTCGAAAAAGTGGAAATGCAGTTTCTCTCGGACCTATACGTCGCCTGCCCGGATTGCAATGGCTGCCGCTACAAGGCCTCCACCCTTGATTACCTATGGCGCGAAAAATCCATCGCCCAGGTCCTCGATCTAACGGTCAGCGATGCGATGACCTTTTTCGCCGCGGCCCCCGGGCCACCCAAACACATGCGTTTGATTCAACAGACGCTGACGTCCCTGCAGCCACTCCTCGATGTCGGACTCGGCTACCTCAAGCTCGGCCAACCGCTCAACACGCTCTCCGGCGGCGAAGCCCAGCGCCTCAAGCTCTGCCAACTCCTCGGTGCCGCCGGCCAGACCGTCGCGGTGGCGGGAGCGGCCACGCTCTCAG
>JBAXCM010000609.1:0-2640 GCA_037141475.1 Verrucomicrobiota bacterium
CGCACCCCAAGATCATAGCTTAGTTTTGGCCACTCCGTGGCCGGGATTTTGGGTCTACCTCATGGATCAACGAACACGATGGCCGAAAATATGAGATCGAGCGCGAAGCGAACGAGTTCGCCGGCCGCTTGCTCGTTCCAGTTGAGAGCCTGCAGCAGTGCTTCAACCGAATGCAACCTGGGTTTGATCTATTGTTCGGACGGCACGCTTGGATTAGGGACGAAAACCTGCGTAGCAAAGCTGCCGATCAGATAGCCCCGCAGTTCGGGGTGCACCCCAAAGCGATTCTCACCAGGTTTAATAGAGAACGTGTTTGGCCTTCGCCATACTAAAGGTCCTCGTCCGCCGGGGCGGACGAGTGGAGGCAAGCGCTTTGGCGGGCCGGACGGCAAGATTAAATTTTGGATTTTGAACGCGGAGAGAGCGTTAGCGAGCTTGGAGAAAATTGGCGCAGCCCAAACTGGCATGGCCGAAGGCAATTTTAAATTTTGGATTGGAAGAGAGCTGCGCGCGGGGGCTGGGGCGGGTGGCTTTGTCTTTCATTCAAAATCCATCATCCAAAATTCAACATTGCACGGAGGTCGGCGGGAAGAGGAGATTTTGGATTTTGGATTTTGAACGCGGGGTGAGCGCTAGCGAGCTTGGAGGAAATCGGCGAAGCCCAAGCTGGCATAGGCGAAGGCAATTTTGGATTGGAAGAGAGCCGCGCGGGGCCCGTGGGAAATGCGAACATTGAACATCCAACGTCGAACGGAAGAGAAGAATGCTGCGCACTGAACTGAGGCCAGGCACGCTGAGCATTGGCACACGGGTGCGCCGCCCGGGCCCCTCTTGAAGAGGTCTCGCAGCGGCCGTTTGCGCTCGCGGAAAGGACGGGCGATTTGCGGCTTGCCCGGGGGCGGGCCGCGTGCGATGCTGCGGCCGTGAATGAGATCATCTTTGAAGTGCGCGAGGACGAAACGGATGGCGGCTATGTCGCCATCGCCTTGGGTCACGCCATCGCCACTCAAGGCGACAGCGTCGAAGAACTGCGCGAGATGGTGCGCGACGCCGTGCACTGCCATTTCGGCGATGCACTGCCCGGTTCGATACCGCAGATCATTCGCTTGCACTTTGTGCGCGACGAGGCTCTAACGACGTGAAAATTCCGCGCGACGTCAACGCTTCCGATCTCATCCGCGCCCTGCGGGGACTTGGATATGAAAGCGTGCGGCAGGATGGGTCTCACGTCCGCCTGACGAGCGCCGTGGGTGGCACCCATCATGTCACTGTTCCAAATCATCGCCCGCTGAAAACCGGCACCTTGCTGGGCGGTGTGTTGAAACCCGTGGCCGCCCATCACGGGCTTACGGTTGAAGCATTGCTCGCCAAACTCGACGTGTAACGTTTTCCGGGTCCTGCAAAGTTAGAATCACTCCCGACTAACTTGAATTGTTATGCGGCGGCGGGTTGGAGGGTTAAGCCGAATGCTGCGGCTTGTTTTTCTAGGGCTTTGCGGCGGCGAGCCTCGCTCTGGGGTGTCAGCTTGAAGGCCTCTTTTTCGTCGTAGGGTCTCTGGCTCTTGATCATGCCGTGGACAATGCGGGCCAGTTTGTGCGCTGCGGCGGTGGTCCCTTCCGCCTTGCCCAGCTTGCCCTTCATCCGGCGCAAATAGCCTCCCATCAGACTTTGGGATCTCTGCAAGCCGAACACTCCAAGCCGGAACGCACCCGCCAGACGGCTGGCAACCTTGCGCGTTTTGGACTTGAGCGGCTTGCCACCGCGGATCCGGTTGTCCGGACACAGGCCCATCCACGATGCGAATTTCTCCGGGCTTGGGAAAGCGGCTAGCAGTTGTTCGCGCGTGCCGACTTCGCTGATGAGCGAACAGAGCAGTCCGGTGGAGATGCCGGGCGCTCCGCTAAGGTCCACTCCGTAAAACCGCCAGGCAGTTTCAAACACCGCGAACTGCGGGCTGTTTTTGGCGATCTTGTGTTGTCCTTTGGGGGCCTCGGGCAGGGGGGCTGATACCTCGCATTCGACTCTGGCGACCAACTGTCCGAGTTGTTCGTCACAACACGCGATGAATTCGCGCAACTGGCGGTATGTCTGCTGGCTTTGCCTGAGGACAAAAAGGTATTCTTCGCGGTAGTCGCCGCGCAACGCCTCAATGATGTCCTCATCACTGCTGCGGCAACGCTTGTCACGCAAGGCGGCGAGCTTCTTCGGATCGCGTTCGCCCGAAAGGATCGCGTCGATGATGGCCTGGGCACTCAATCCGTCGATGTCGCTGAAGACATGATGGAGCTTCAGGTTCATTTCGGTGAGGGTTTTCTGCATGAGATGAAGCTGCTTTGCCGTATCTCCAACCATCTCCGCCCGGTGGCGCATCAGGAAACGTAGCGGCACGATGTCAGGCACCGGACGGAACGATTTGCGCAACAATCCGGCGGCGTGGAGTTGTTGGAGCCACTGGGCGTCGCACACGTCGGTCTTCTTGCCGGGGACGCCCTTCACATGGCGGGCGTTGACGAGATACACGTCGATGCCTGCCGCGGTCAGGACATCATAAAGGGTAATCCAGTAGTTGCCCGTGCTTTCCATGGCGGCGGTCCTGATGCCGCATTCTAACAACCAGTCGCGCAGGGCCTCCACTCCGCT
>JBAXCM010000610.1:0-2637 GCA_037141475.1 Verrucomicrobiota bacterium
TTCGTCTGGTTGCCCCGCCTCAACCCCAAAGATGTCTATTTCCTCTACAATCCCGACGGCTATTACCGGCTGCGCTGAGGTCGGCCCATAACCCCAATTCCTTGAAAATCAGAATTTGGGGTGATTGAGTCTAGTTCCTGTCAGGGAAACGGGTCAGACTGAATCGGTTGGCCTCAGTGAGTGAGAGCTGTCGGACGAAGATGCGCGAGGGTCTCGCGAACTAACCGACACGCTTCCGCCACCCGCGGTTCGTTGCCATAGCACGTTACTGCGACGAGCACAAAAATCACCGCAGCCACAACTAGCCAGTAGAAGATGGCCAGCACGATGCCGGTGCCACCCAATTTTTTGTGATAGGCGTAGCCGGCGGGGCAGGCGAAGCAGCGATAGCCGACCCACAGGTTGAGAATGGGAACGAAATGGCCCAAGAACCACCAGCAGTTCATGCCGAGGTTTACCAAGCGCTGCAGTCCGTAGTACAGACTGATGAGGCCCAGCGCCAGCAACGAACCGAGGGTAAGGGGATCAGATCCGGCAGGTCCCCGCAGATGAGTCAGCATGGCGGACCTGTTGCTGAGCGCAACAGACACCATGAGTGGCAGCAGCAGACTGGCCGCGAGGTAGGCGCGGCGGCGCGCGCCCGGCCATGGGTCGCCGCGCCTCATCAACTCGGCGACCGATTCCATTTGGGGCGGCATATAAGGATAGTGAGTGGAGGCTTCGCCATCGCTCACCCGGCGCTCAAATAAATCAGCAATCTCTCCGGCCCGCTGCCACTCCGCCATCCCCGGCGTCCACACCATGTCCAATCGAGGATCGAGGCAGCCTGCCATGGCGATGGCACGTAGGTCTGCAACCGCCACCGGGCCATGTCGTTCGCCTTCGTGCGAGTAAAACCATGCGTCTTGCGGTGAATGACTCATTCCCGACAGCATGTAGCGGAAGCATCGGGAATGTCAACCCGAGGATGTTATCTGCCCCAGACGGTCAAAATGCCTGACCTCGATCCTTGTTGAACTAAACTCAGTCACCACAAATTCTGCTTTTCAAACACTCCAAGGTGAGATGATCCCCCTTGCCGCTCAGACTTGAGTTCAGGAGTTCAACTGTCTTTCCCCCATCCTTCGCGCATCCTTAAAAAAGATATTTATTTCGCTTGCACCCGGGCGGCATCCTGCAATTTTCCTCCCCGGCATGTGCCTGTGCGTCCGAAAATTGCTGGCACCCGCAGGCATAAAAGCATCCTGTTTAACCCGATTCCTAGCTTTTTAAGAGCATACATCATAAAGCCAATCAAAACCATATTCCATGAAACCCTCCCGTTCCGCCTTGTTCCTAGCAGGCTCACTTGTCGCATTAGTCGTTTCTTCTTCCACACAAGCTGCCAATCTCACTTGGGATAATGGTGCAGCCACCGGAGACTGGAACCTCGCCGATCTCAACTTCAGCGGTTCAGCTTGGACCAACGGCAACACCGCCGTGCTCGGCGGCAGCGACGCCAGCACCGTCACCATTAACGCCAGCGGCGTCTCCGCCAACGGCCTCACCTTCAGCGCAAACAACGACGTCATCAATCAGAGCGGCGGCAATTCCCTCACCCTGACCTCCGTCCCAGTGGTGACCGTCGGCAGTGGCCTGACCGCCACCATCAACGCCCCGCTGGTCGGCACCGATGGCATCGATGTCGAAGGCAGCGGTGTGTTGAATTTGGGCGGTGTCAGCACATTAAGTGGTGGCGGAAACGGTTCTTACGGGCTTCGCGTTGGTGTCACCTCTTCAGGCAATACCGTCAATCTCAGCAATGGGGGGACCTTAGGCACAATCGATACAAATCGCCGGAGCCTCTTCATTGGCAATTCAGCCTTCGGAGGTAACAGCGTAGTCATATCCACACCTGGCACGTCTTTGGCTCCCACGTTCAATGTGTCTGGCAATGGTGCGCAGATGTTCCTTGGCGCGAGTTCCTCCAGCAACTCGCTACTCGTCAACAACGGGGCGTACGTTGCCCAGACCAATGGTGGTGGCACCAATACTTGGTCAATCGGTATCAACTCTGGCGCCAACAGCAATTCGTTTACCATTGATGGAGCCAACTCGCAGGTTGTCTTTGGAAGTAATCAGATTCTCGATGTCGGCAAGGCCGGTAACAGCAACTCCTTTACGGTCAGCAACGGAGGTTTTTTCAGATCCTCGCGACTGGGCGTGGGTGACGCAGGTGGATCCTTCAACTCCGCCACTGTGATCGGCACAGGTGCTGCCAATTCCACCATTGTAACGCTCAGCGGAACATCTAACAATGCGTTTGAAATCGGTTCCGGCAGCGGTGCCAATTCCAACTATGTGTCGGTCCAAGCCGGCGGCGTGATCAATATCACCGGCACTGGCACTAGCAGAAATTATTCCATCGGCGGCAAGGGCTTACAGAATGGGCAGACAGCCGGCGGCGACAGCAACTACCTCGAAGTCACCGGTGCCAACTCGGCATTCAACATGACCGCCGCTCTGCCTCTGACGCTCGGCGGCACCGCCACAGGTGCCGGCCCTGGCACCATCAACGACGGCGGCAACAACAACCACATTAACATCAGCAGCGGTGGCACGATTACCTTGACGAGCACGTCGCTGTACGTGTTCGGC
>JBAXCM010000611.1:0-2633 GCA_037141475.1 Verrucomicrobiota bacterium
TCGTAGATCCAGCGCGCAACCAGCGCCAGGAGCCCAAGCTACCGCCCTCAATGGATCAATTGATTTCCCGGCATCTCCAAGAATTCCCGCAAACCATTGACAACCAAAATGCATTTAGCCCGTGGCACCGATACCCAGAATTTGGGTATCGGTGCCACGGCCCGAAGATGCCTATTGTCATCCGTCCAGTATTGCTTCCGACGATGATCGCGGCCTCGGCGGATCCTCTGCCCTCCCCAACCATTGCCACAGCACCTTGAGTGCCAGCCAGTAGGCATAGGCCGTCGCCGGCGCCAGATCCCGGTGCGCCTTCCAGTACGCAATCACCTGCCGCTTGCCGATCTGAGCGAGCCCGGTCAGTTGGAATTGCGCCTGCATCCAGCCAACCACGATAACCAACCGGTCCACCTGCTGGCGCCGGTTGTTCTTTCCACCATGGGCGACATACACATGCGCCCGACGACGAACCTGCTCAGCCAAGGTAGGCATTGGTGACTTCGATGCGATTGTGGCCGAGTTCCTGCGCAATCTGAGCGCGCACCGCCTGATCGCGCTCTTTGGCCTCCGCCACATGTATCTGGAGCTGGAGGGCCAGCCACTCGTAATGAGGATCGCCATGCGGGATGCCGGCCATGACCGGGCACTCGGCGCCCATCCGCCGCTTGTAGCGCAGATAGGCATAGGTGTGACGCTCCCGGTGAAACCGAATGGCCAGCGCCGTTGCGATCCGGTAGCAATGACGGCGGAACTCGGCATAGGTCATGTCCGGTGGAACCAGTGAATGATGACTGCCCTGGCAGGCCTTTGCCGCACGCAGGATCTCCGTCTGCGCGCTCATGCAGATCGGTATTTCCCTCCGGCGACCCCCTTTCGTGCCGTTGATGACCGGCAGTACCTGCGCGGCGATATAGGCATCGGCATCGCGCGCATCGAATTTAGCCGACTCCTCGAAACGCAGTCCATAGGCCCGCTGCAACCGCAGCAGGATCTTGGTCAGCTTGTCGACGCTGGACAGCCAGTTGAAATGCTCGTTGGTGCCGACCAGCTGGCTATCCATGGCGATGCCGGTGCGTAACGGAATTCCGCAATCGCGGGTAGGCGACACGGACACATGGCGATCGCCCCGCGCGATCTCGAGAACGCGGTTCACGGCACTGACATAATTCTGTGCTGTGGCCGGCTCCAGATCGCCATCATCGACCCGGTCCGACAACGACTGACCATAGGCAATGACAACGTCGACCGTAATGATCTCCATGCGGCCGATGGCATGGTGTTCCCGGACATAGTCCACAAACAGGTTCCAGCGATCCGCCATGGTGTCGATGCTCGAGAACGAGCGCATTCCTTCTTCCAGTGCGACGCGGCCGGCGGCCTTCATGTCACGGGTACCAAGATCGAAGTTGCGGCTTCCCATAGATATCTCCTTGATTGGCATGGGGTGGTGAATGAAGAAATTCGGGTACAACGGGCAAAGCGGGTGCAACGGGTGATGCTGGCAAAACAGAGGTGGCGGACTGACCGCCATGAGGAATTCCCGGGCCTGCCGCAAGACCGAAGTCGAGTGGTGAGTGTTGGTTTCACGCGCTGCGGGCGCGGATGCCGTGCAGGCAGGCCATGGGGAAGGCGCTGACCAGAAGTGGCCAGCGGCATGTCGTATCCAGCGTCGTCGTCCTACGGGCTGCCGGTCGGGGCAGGCAGGCTCACCAAGCGTGAGCGAGCTGTAGGCCCATCCTCAGTCGATGACGGGACAATTTATAGGGTGTCACGCGTTTTCACGCGACACCGGCCTGTCGGAAACCCGCATTGCGCAAGGCTTCCGGTGTTACTTTCGCTGCCCGTCTCTGTTCAGAGGGGCAGCTTCAAAAATGCAGACGAGCGAACGCCCGGCTGCTTATCTACTGCACAGGGTTACCCCTGACACTCTCAAGATGCTGCTCATATATCGCGCACGTTCTCCGCCGCGATTATTGGGTGTTGCCTTAATGCTGATTATTTCGTCTCCCCAGCTAGGAAAGCCACGTCAAGGCTGTGGCGGGCACGATGCGATGAGGATGGTAGCAAGTGTGATCGCGATTTTGGCGGCGAAAAAGAAACTTTCCTGGCGCTTTTCGGAAATCTTCTCCAGGCGATCTGCGGCAGCGCTTCCTGGAAGTGCACTACCGGTCGACATCGCTTCGGAAATACGTTCGCTTGGGCTTGACGGGTGCACTAGCGGTGGACTGGCGGTCGACTCATTTGGGACCGGCTTCGCCTCCGGCTTGAATCCGCCGAGCCCCGAACGAAATCAGGCAACCCAAACCGCTGATTGAGGACATCGCCAAAGCAGGAATACTTGCTTTGGCATGGCTTCACCCAATAGATGCGTGGCCCGGATTGTCTCGGCCAGATTCAGGTGTATCGACTGAGAAATGTTTCAGAGCCAATTTCAAGGCAGTGCCCCGTAATGAATTTGCCAGATAACAGGGGGAGACAAAGGGAATCAGATTTCTCCAAAAACCATCCGCTGCAAGTCAATAGCGGTGCTGGTTCGGTGACCCCTCCCAGCGGCAGCTTTAGGGCTGCGTACCAGGCCCTTCCGCGATCACTGGTGGAGCAATTGGATACCTTGGCTGGCGGTCGGCACCCGGCCA
>JBAXCM010000612.1:0-2629 GCA_037141475.1 Verrucomicrobiota bacterium
GGAGTTGGGCGGCGGGTCCGGCAGCAGTGACAAGAAAGTTCTGAGGACGGGTGAAGCGAGCGCCGGTGAAGCTGGCGAGGCCGCCAAAGGCTTGCAGGGTGATTTCGCTGTGGGCACCGAAGGCGCGTCCGGTGAGGGCGTGGCCGAGTTCGTGGACGAGGATGGAGATGAGGCCTGCGAGCACAAAAAGGGCCAAGAGCAGGATGCCGATCTGGGTATTGGCGGAATTGCCGCCGCCGATCATGGCCAGCGAGATCCAGAACCAAGGGTGGATCTGGACGGGAATTCCAAACAGTGAGAAGCTAACCATGCGGCCGGATGCATAGGCCAGAAGCGGCAGTGGCGCAAGCGCGGGTTGGCGAAATTTGGGGGCGAGGGCGGGCTGAGCTCAGAACCTGCCCGCCGCCATTTTTCAGCGTGGCATTAGGACTTGCCCCACCTGGGGGAAAAGCCGTCGAGGTTTGGAGTTCTGGGGCTGGCTCTGCGAGTGCTTCACCAGATGTGGACCCGGTCTTCGGGTTTCACGTAGAGTTTGTCGCCGGGCTTGACGTCGAACGCGGAATACCAAGCGTCAATGTTGCGCACCACGCCATTGACCCGGGCCTCAGCAGGCGAGTGGGGGTCGGTGTGGATTTGTTTGAGCTTGGCTTCGTCGCGCATTTTTTGGCGCCAGACTTGGGCCCAGCCGAAGAACACCCGTTGCACGCCGCTGACGCCATCCAACACGGGAGCTGCGGCCCCGTGCAGCGAGGCTTGATAGGCATCGAGGGCGAAGGTGAGTCCGCCCATATCGCCGATATTTTCGCCCATGGTGAGTTTGCCGTTGATATGTTCGCCTGGCAAAATCTCGATGCTTTCGTATTGGGCTCCAAGGAGTTCGGCTCTGGCGTTGAACTTGGCAGCATCTTCGCTCGTCCACCAATCCTTGAGCACGCCTTCACCGTTGGACTTGCGACCCTGATCGTCGAAGCCGTGGCTGATTTCATGAGCGATCACGCCACCAATGCCGCCGTAGTTCACTGCCGGATCCGCCTGCGGATCGAAAAACGGCGGTTGCAAGATAGCAGCGGGAAACACGATTTCGTTGAATGAGGAATTGTAGTAGGCATTGACCTTTTGTGGCGGCATGCCCCATTCCTTGCGGTCCACCGGTTTATCCAGGCGATCGAGTTCGCGCTTCCAGGTAAATTCGCTGGAGCGGATGAGGTTGCCGTAAAGATCGCCGGCCTTGACGACGAGCGCCGAATAGTCCCGGAACTCATCAGGATAACCGATTTTCACCGTGAAGCTGGCCAATTTTTGTTGGGCGGCTTTTTTGGTTTCCTCGCCCATCCAATCGAGGTGGTTGATGCGCTCAGCCATGACGGATCTGATATTGTTGACCAATTCGAGCATCTGGCGTTTGGAAGCGGCGGGGAAATACTTGGCGACGTAGATTTGGCCGACGGCCTCGCCGAGGACCTCGTTGGTGAGCATCACGCCGCGTTTCCAGCGGGCCCGTTGCTCGGGCTGGCCGGAGAGTGTTTTGGCATGGAATCCGAAGCTGGCGTCAACGAACGCCTTGGATAGGTAAGGAGCGGCAGCATCGGCGATGCCGAAGGCCATCCAAGCTTGCAGGGTTTCGAGGGGTGTATCGGCAAAAATCGCCGCCTTCTTGGGAAAAGCCGTGTTATCCCCGACGATGAGTTTCTGTACCTTGGAGAGACCGCGTGCATTTAACATACCGATGAAATCGAAGCCGGGCGCGTAGGCGGACAGTTCGGCTGGGGTCATCGGATTGTAGGTTTTGTCGCGATCGCGGTGTTCGGCGCGTTCCCAGCTGGCCTCGGCCAAGCGAGTTTCGAAAGCGACGATCTGGGCTGCGAGGCGGGCGGGTTCGGGCCAGCCAATGAGGGTTAACAGATCCGCTGTGTAGGTCTGATACTTGGCCTTGATCTCGGCAAAGGCCGGCTTGAGGTAGTAGTCCTTGTCCGGCATGCCCAAGCCACCGGAGCCGATGTGCACTGCATAGCGCGATGGATCTTTGGCGTCGGCACTGATGCCCGCCCCAAACAGACTGCGACCCATGCTGCCTGGACGGCCCATGATGGCGGCGAGGTTCTCCCGCGAAGTGGCGGCCTTGACGTTGGCGAGATCCGTGGCAAGCGGCTGCGCGCCGAGTTGTTCCACCTTTGCCTCGTCCATGAACGTGGCATAAAAGCAGCCGATTTTGGTGGTTGCGTCTGTCGGCTGTTTTGTAGCTTCGTCCAAAATCTCCCGCACCCGGTTTTCCGACAGGATTGAGAGCACATCAAAGTTGCCGAAACGCACCAAATCCTCAGGAATGTGGGTCCGCTCAACATACCCACCATTGGCAAATTTGAAAAAATCGTCGCCCGGTTTGACTGCGGCGTCCTTACCGGTGAGGTCGAAACCCCAAGTGCCGAAGTGAGGGGCGGTGGTGACCGTGTCGGACTGCGCGGAGGCAAGGCCCGTGAAGCTCGCGACGAACAGAGAGGTGGCAGTGCTGGCCGCCAGAGGGAATGGAAAGCGCATGATAAGTAAGAAGCTGAGTGGGTGGGTGGTAGGCGGTGAGTCGTGGCATTATTTCTTGGATTTATTGCCGGCGCGGGCGCGGTCGACCTGTGCC
>JBAXCM010000613.1:0-2611 GCA_037141475.1 Verrucomicrobiota bacterium
AGCCACACCGGCACCTGCTGCAGATCCGACTCCGGCACCGGCTACCCCAGCCACCCCGGCACCTGCTGCTCCAGCCACCCCGGCACCTGCTGCAGATCCGACTCCGGCAGAGAAGCCGTAATTTTTTTACAATCGTTTCACGTTCATCAACTCCAATTCCCCCCAAACACCGTGTTTAAGAAAGTCATTGGTCAAGACGACTCGCATCGTCCATCCCCGGCTCCAGCAGCTGGTTACCGGCAGCCCGAACCGTTGGCACCACCAGCCAGTCATGTGATCGCGCCGCCCGCAGCGGCCCAAGCGCCCCTTTCCCGGCCAACGGTGGGAGCTTCCCGCAACATTCTTTCCTCGGATGTTGAAATCAAAGGCACCGTCAAGTTCACCAATGACCTGATCATTGACGGCAAGATCGAAGGGGAGATCTCCTCCGATGGCAGCCTCACTGTGGGTGAAAACGCCCGACTCAAGGCCGAAATCAAAACTGCCACTGTGGTCATTTATGGAAAAGTCCACGGCAACATCACCGCCTTGGATCGCATCGAGCTGAAATCCAGCGCTGAGGTTATCGGTGATATCAAATCCAAGACGCTCTCGATCGAAGCCGGGGCCATCTTCGTTGGCAAATCTACCGTCGGCACTCCGGCCCAAGCTCCGGCCCAAGCCCCAGCCCAAGCGGCCGCCAAACCTGCGGGGGCCGCACAACCCAAGCAAGCCACACTGCCGGGCGCCGTTTGATCCATCCATCCGAACCTCCTGGTTGCGGGAACCCCGCGAAATCCTGTTATGGTCGGTGAGTCCCCATCTCCGCGCCAACGCATTGAATTGACTTGTCCGGAATGCGGGCACACTCAATTCGAGCCGGCCATGGTCATTTCCACCCAATGCCATGGCTGCCGTGCTAATTTTCAGGTGCACGATGGCAAAGCGGTCGTGCGCACCCGTCCTATTGCCCGGTTAGCCAAGCCGCGGCGGGATTCGGACCCTTTTTTAGAAGCGGTGACGCCGCCACCCCCGCCGGTATTTCGCAGCGTCTTGCCGGTTCCCACGTTCCGCCAGCGCTTGTTTCGTTTGCTATTTCCGCCCAAACCTCCGCGTGAGATCTCGTGCTTTGATTGCGGTCACCATTACACCGCCGCAGCCGAGGCCCAGTCGAGCCAATGTCCGCGCTGTTGTTGCTATGTGAGCCTCCTTGACTATCAAATCGACGGCCCTTGGAATCGCCGCATTCAGACTCGCGGCAACGTTGTCATTCTCAAAGGCGGAATGGTTTCCGGCTGTGTCATCCAGTGTCATCATCTCACCGTGTTGGGTGAACTCGCCAGCCCTGTCGATTGTTCGGGGGATTTGCTCATCCGCGGTCACGGGAAAGTCATGGGTCGCGTCAGTTGCCAGCACCTGCGGATCCAGCGCCGGGCCAGGGTCGAATTCTTCCTGCCCGTCTCGTCCGCTAGCGCCAGCATCGCTGGCCACGTCCGCGGCCAATTCTTCTGCTCCGGCACCGTCACTCTGGAGCGCCGAACCCATCTCCACGGCTTCATTCGGGCGGCCGCCATTGTCGTCAAATCCGGGGCAAAGCACATCGGCACCCTTGAAATTTCCCAAGCCGCCAGCACGCCCGAAGACCCAAAATGATAATCAGAAGCCAGAAGATTGTTTCACTGCCAAACGGAAGATTGAATGAGTCGGCAGCAGCATTCTTGTTTTCTGTTTTCCGTCCCTCTTTTCTACGTTCATGGACCTAACACAAGAAATCCTCACTCTGAAGCGCTCCCGTAACGCGGTGATCCTGGCCCACAACTATCAAACCGGTGATATCCAAGACGTCGCCGATTTCGTCGGCGATTCGCTCGGTCTGGCTTATCAGGCGAAATCCACCGCAGCGGATGTGATCGTTTTCTGCGGCGTCCACTTCATGGCGGAGACCGCCAAAATCGTCAATCCTGGCAAAATCGTGGTATTACCGGATGCGGATGCCGGTTGTTCGCTCGAAGCCTCTTGTCCAGCACCAGACTTGGCGGCCTATCTGGCAGCCAACGCCGAAAAAAACTATTACGTCATCGCATATATCAATTGTTCCGGGGCGGTCAAGGCTCTCAGCGACGTCATTTGCACATCCGGCAACGCGGTGAAAATTGTCAATCAGGCACCGCCGGAGCGACCGATTTTATTTGTGCCGGACGCCAATCTGGGAGCTTGGGTGATGGAGCAAACGGGCCGCAAGATGGACCTATGGCAGGGGTCGTGCTATGTCCACGTTGAGTTCACGCGTGATTCCATCAACCGCATCAAGGCTGATTATCCCGACGCTCTTGTCGTTGCTCATCCGGAATGCACTCAAGCCGTGCGTCTCCTCGCTGATGAAGTATGCTCCACGGAAAAAATGATCGCGTACTGCCGGGAAGCCCCGGTTAGGGACATCATCGTCGTCACCGAGAGCGGCATGCTTCACCGCCTGCGCAAGGAGTGCCCCGATAAAAACCTCATTGCCGGCCCCACCGATCGTTGTGCCTGTGCTGATTGCCGCTACATGAAGCTCAACACCTTGCAGAAACTTCGCGACTGCCTGGCCGACCTGCATCCCCGCGTCGAGATGGAGGAAGGCCTCCGTTCC
>JBAXCM010000614.1:0-2602 GCA_037141475.1 Verrucomicrobiota bacterium
GTAAAGCAGTGTAAAGTAAACAGCGGTTTTGTGGCGGTTTTTGTGTTTTGTGGCGGTTTTTGTGGCGGGACATCCGTGGGTGGCGGCGGTCAGTAATCCGGCTCGTCCGGGAAGAAAATCCGGGGTTGCCACCCGAGTTGCGCCTCGGCTGCCGTGATCGACGCGAGGGTTTCCGGCACGTCCGCCGGATGGGGCGCTTGGTGCTCCACTGCGGGCGTGGCGGCTTTCCTGGCGGCTGCCAGCATGTCCATGACCGAGTGATTTCTGCCGGTGCCCACGTTCAGGACCACCGCGCCGGGGCCCCGCCACCGCAGCGCCAGTTCGACCGCCCGGGCCACGTCGGCAATGTGGGTGAGGTCGCGCCGCTGGGTGCCGTCGCCGTTGATGATGACCGGCTGGCCCGCCTCGATCCGGCGGCGGAAGGATTCCAGGGCAAGGTCGGGCCGCTGGCCTGGTCCCCAAACCGAGAAGAACCGCAGGGCGAGGAAGCGCAGGCCGTGCAGGCGGGCGTAGAGGCGGCCCCATTGCTCGCCGTGGAGCTTGGTCAGGGCGTAGGGGCTGCACGGGTTGGCCGGGGTCGATTCCTCGGCGGGCAGCGGCGTGTCCGGGCCATAGACGCTGGACGACGAGGCGAACACGAATTGGGGGACGCCCATGCGGCGGCAGAATTCCAGCATGCGGATGGTGCCGACGACGTTGGTGGTTTCGTATTCCATCGGGCGGTCCAGCGACGGGCGCACACCGGCAAGCGCGGCGAGGTGGACCACGGCGTCAAAGGTCCGGTCGGGCAACTCCCCCTGGCGGATGTCGCAGACGTGGAATGCCACGCCCTCTGGCAGCGGATCCTTTGGCGGGATCTGGTCAAGGCCGGTGACCCGGTGCCCTGCCGCGTGGAGGGACCGGACAACGTAGGTGCCGATGAAACCTGATGAACCGGTGACGAGGACGGAGAGCGGGGTGGGATTCATGCCCCGTGCCGTGAGTCAACCGCCCGACACCAGGGCAAGCAATCGCTCGATGTGCGCCGTTGTCAGCTCATTCGGCCCGAGGCGGACCACCCGCCAACCGGCGAGCGCGGCCTCCAGGTATTTTTCCAGGTCGGCGGCGAAACCCGCGCCGCGGTTGTGGCGGCCGTTCACGTAGATGCCGCCCTCGATCTCAATCAGCGTCCGGCTGGCCAGGTGGGCGAAGTCGGCCCGCCATTTGCGAACTGGGTGAAAGCGGAATTCCTTTTCCAACACCGGACCACCCAGCGCCCGCCACAGTGTTTCAAAGCGGCTCTCCAGCCTGCTCGGCGGCTTGGCATCCCGGAACACCATGCGGGCGCGGACCTTCATCACAGGGACAATTTCGCCTGGTTGGGATCGTCAACGGAGGTTTCGATTTCATCCGTGGTGATCTTGGACACGCGGCACGTCACCTTGAGTTTGGTTGGCGAGTGCGAGCGGTCGAAGGTGACGCGGAATCCAAGGCTGAACTTGCCGTCCTCGTCGGCGCTGTCCTCGGCTTCCTGAAAATGCGCGTTGAGGAGTTCTTTGACCGCGTCGATGGCGGCCTGGCATTCGGCGGGTTGTTGGGTCATTGCTTGAGTTGGTTGTAGATGTTGATGATGGGTTCGAGGTCGCGGCAGATCACCTCGCGCTGGGCCTTGGTGGCGTTGGATAGAAACCGTTCGGCCTGGAAGCGCCGCCACCAGCAACAGATCCGGTTCACGAACGGGATGTAGTTCAACTGGCCTTTGTCGGCGGGATCCGGTTCTAGGTCGGCATCGGTGGCGACCCGGCCAAGGTTGAGCGACTTGCGCAGGCGGCGGGTGGACATCCGGCGACCGGCGCTATCCTCGGCCACGCAGGTTTCTATCCAACTTTGGATTTCACCGTCGGGCAGTTTTGCCAGCAAGCGATGATGCTCCCATGACAGACCTTCGCTGCGCAACGAATAGGGAATGCTGCGGCTGACGTAGGCATAGTTCTGGAGGGTGGACAGGTCGAGGCCGGTGGCTTTGATGGCGAGTTGATAGGACGGATGGTCCACCTTCTTGTCAGGGAAGCCATCGGTGCCGAACAGGGTTTGGCCATAGACGAGCCAGTCGCCGACGATGAAGGCAATCGAAGTGGCCATTCCGCCGATGCCGGCGGCGAGTTCCTGCCATTCCTCGGGGGTGAGCGGGTCGATGATGCGCATGCCGAGGCGGCTGACGGTGACTTTAGGGTTCGGGAGTTGGATCGATTGATTCATGAGATTTGGTGGTCTGGATGCGGGCCGAGCGATACGTTTTGCGGGCTGTCAACGAACGCATGGCGCGGGAGGGGCGCAGGTTGAGCAATTCGGTGAGTTCAACGCAGCGTTTCGATACCGCGGCGCGGCTGATGCCATGGCGTTTGGCAATGTCGGTCATGGAATCCCCGGAGTAGATCAAGCCGCTCACCAGAGCGATGCACTCTGCCGTTAGACGGGCGTTGGCGTGGTTGAGCACCTCGCCCAACACATGGCGGGCGGTGGACCATGCGGCCTCGTTGTCGCAGATTGGCTGATGCGGAGCGTCGTGCGGTGCGCACCGAGAATCCGGCTCCGGTTCCGGTTCCGGCATGAGGGCCGGATC
>JBAXCM010000615.1:0-2602 GCA_037141475.1 Verrucomicrobiota bacterium
GATTTGCACACCGCTGCCGTTATACATCAGCCCGCTGGCCAGCGTCATCGTTCCGGCATTGGTGATCTGCCCATCGAGGTATTTCGCCGCGGTCCCGCTCAGGGCAAACAATCCGTTGGTGGCAATCGACCAGCCGCCAAGGATTTCGCCTCCACTCCAACCCATGACGGTCGCCAACGTCCCACTTAAGCTGATGGTCCCTCTCGTCATGCCCACGAAGCCTGCGCCATTGAATACCGCGCTGGGGAGGAGCCCGAAACTGCCACCGTTGAACGTGATGGCCGTGCCCGAGGTCGTCGTGCAAGTTCCGGCCAGCGTGCCGCCGCCCTGAAATTCCAAGGTTCCGCTCAGTGCTGCCACGTTGCCAGTGTGGAGGAAGGGAATCCCACTCACAGTGGCAGTGTTAGTGCCGGCGCTCTTGCGAAAGGTACCCGCGTTGATGAATTGCATCCCCGACCAGCCCGTGCTGGGATAGATCGTGTAGTCACCTTGCAGGTCCACCAGCGCGCCCGGTTGGTTCACCACCTGAACGCTGTTCCCATCAAATGCCAGCCCGCTGCCCACGTTGATCGTCCCGGCGTTGGTCACTGTTCCCGCCAGATACTTGGTCGCCGCTCCGCTCAGCGACAGCACCGCGTCATTGGCCACCAGCAGTTGGCCATACAGCGTTCCGCTCAGCCAAGTCAGCGAGCCGTGCAGCGTGCCGTTGATCGCCACGTTGTTCACGATTACCGCTCCGGTCACCGTGCCTGCGGGAGCGAGCGTCAAGGTCGTCCCCAAGCTCAACGCGCCGCTTTGGATGGCCAGTTGCCCGCTGTTCACGAATGGAATCTGCAGCGTCAAGTTTCCGCTGCCCGCGCTCTTGCGGAAGGTGCCCGCGTTGGCAATCTGCATTCCCGGCCAGCCTGAACTGGGGTAGATCGTGTAGTCGCCTTGCACCTCCACCAACCCGCTGGCCTGATTGACGATTTGCGCATTGTTCGCATCGAAGCATAAGCTGCTGGCCAACGTCAGCGTTCCGGCGTTGGTGATTGCTCCGTCCAGATACTTGGTCGCTGCGCCGCTGAGCGTTAACGACCCGCTGACCGCGATGGACCAGTTGCCGCCGAGGCTGCCTCCGCTCCATTGCATGGCCGTCGCCAGCGTGCCGCTGATAGCAGGCGTGCCATTGGCCACGCCCACAAAGCCCGGCCCGGTGAACACGGCACCCGAGGCCAGCGTGAAGCTCCCGCCGCTGAACGTCACCGCCGCGCCTGCCACTGCGGCCGCGCAGGTTCCGGCCAGCGCCCCGCCGCTCTGCAAGTCCACCCGCCCGCTCAAGGATTGGATGCTGCCGGTGTTGTAGAAAGGGAAACCCGTCATCACACAGGTGTTGGCGCCGGCGCTCTTACGAAAGGTACCCGCGTTGATAAATTGCATGCCCGACCAGCCCGAGTTGGGGTAGATCGTGTAATCGCCTTCCACGTCCACCAACCCGCTCGCCTGGTTGACGATCTGCGCATTGTTCGCGTCGAAGCATAAACCGCTTGCAAGCGTCAGCGTCCCGGCGTTGGTGATCGGCCCATCGAGGTATTTCGCCGCGGTCCCGCTCAGGGCAAGCCATCCGTTGGTCGCAACGAATAATGCGCCTTGGATGCTGCCGCCGGTCCAATTGATTTGGCCGGCATTGGTAAAGACAGGGGAGATGGCGACTGAACCAGTGGCGATGTTGAGCGTGTCGCCGGCGACGGGGATGCCATTGGGCGACCAGTTTGCCGGGTTGTAAAAGTCCGTTGAAACGCTGCCCATCCAGGTTCGGGTGGCAGCCGGTGCGCTGGAGAGAATGCCGAGTAAGCTCAGGCTCGCCAGGAAAAGCGCTCGTTGCATGGGATTTGGCTTATGGAGGATGGAACCTCCCTTGGAGTCAAGGGAGAGTCTTTTCATGGCGAAACGCGGCGCATTGGGCGTGCGCTGACCAGCAATCAAGCTCTGGCAGCGGAGCCAGGCTTCTACGGTGACTTGCCCCGCGGTGGCGGGTGAGCGGTGATCGCCGTTTGCCATGCTTTCGACTATAAGCCCAAATCCTTGGAACAGCAATCGGAAAATGATCGGAAAATGATCCGTGTGGGTGGCAAATCCGGTTGGGGAATAACTCATCATCCAACTGCTGAGCTGCCGATCATGCAGGTGACCGCCTATGTCGATATTCGTGAGGCCGCTTTTGCGCCTTAGACCTGCAATTCCGCTCGACAGAGCCAGTGGCTTTTTCCCATCATCCGAAGCAAAACTATGCCAGGCGCCGAAGTCCCAATTCAATACCTCCTAACCCTTCCGCCGCGCATGGCCGAGGAGTTCGCAGCGCTCGAAGATCGGCGGCGGCCTGAATGGTTCGCCTCCTGCGATCCGGGCGGCCAGCCGCTGGGCTCGGGCGGTGGCACGGCTAATCTGCTGGCCGAAGCGTGGCGCGCAACGGCGCCCGAGGTGTCCTTCACCGACTGGTTGCGACAGAGCCGCAAGCTCATTCTGCACGCCGGGGGGCAGAGTCGGCGATTGCCCGCCTACGCACCGACGGGCAAGTTGCTCATGCCGATTCCGGTGTTCCGTTGGTCGCGCGGGCAGCGTC
>JBAXCM010000616.1:0-2602 GCA_037141475.1 Verrucomicrobiota bacterium
AGCCATTGATGACGTCGCCGCGCAAATAGGACTGCCGCTCGGGTTGTGTGGAGGTGATGCGACCGCGTGGCGAGGTGTCTGCCTCTTGGACGCTGAAGCTCGCTTGGAGGCTTTCCTTTTCATTGAATACGCGCACCTTGTAGTCGCCACCGGGGGACGAGGGTGGTAGGGTGAATTCTCCGTGGCAGAGCCCGAGTTCGCTCCAGGTGACTGGGCCTTCATAGAGCAGCCGGCCATCGGGCAATTGAGCGCGCCACTTCCAACCCTCGCTCGCTGCGGGGACCTGGAATGTGCCATCTTTGACGTCGCGGCGAATGGCGTGCCAGCCGACTTGCTCGCCGGCGGCATAGCGGCCTCGGTCAAACAAGACCCGCGACATTTTTGTTGGCACGGTGCTCAGTCCCAAGCCATCGAGGGAGAGGAAGCTGCCAGCCATTCCCTGAGGAGTGCTGACCAGTACCCTCACACTTTGGGATTTCTCAATACCCTCGGGCTTGGCGCGGAACACACCGTCGGCTCCAGTTAGGCCGGTGGCGATGATTTTTTCGCCGTCACTAACCAACACGTTCGCGCCTGCCAGAGGTTTTTTATCGGCACCATTCATGACATAAGCCAACAACTCGCGGCGGGCGCTTTCCACCAACACATCGATGTCGCTGCGCACCACCAGCGTGGTGGCCTGCCAGTCGTCGCCCTCCACCCGCACGATGCAAGCGCCAGACTTGCCCGCCGCGAACTCGATGGGAATCTCCTGTTGGATCGAACGAAACCGCGTGTAACCCGCCACCGCCACCTCCCAGGATTTTTCCGGAGCGATGAGGTCAATGTCTAGCAAGTCGATGGCGTCCATGCGGTGGCGGCTGCGAAAGAATGCCTCCACATCCAGCGGATAGCGGCTGACCTTGAGTTTCTCGATGTTGCGGACGCTGACTTTGACGGCAGGTGTTTCGGCTAGGCGGAATACCCGTTCGGTGGCGACGGCCAGCGACTTGCTATTCATTAGATCGACGCGGCGTTTTGCTGGATCGGCCCAGTGGCCCCAGGTGACGCGCTTGAAGGCCGCGAGGCCGTCATCCAGCTGACCGAATTCCTCGCTGAGGATCAGAGCGGTGTTGTAGAGGGCCAGCGATGACTCCTCGGTGGCAGGATACTTGGCGATGAGGCGGGACCAGGCATCGATGGCCTTTTGGAATTCTTTTGTTGCTAGGTCTGCGGCTGCCTTTTGTTCCTTGAGTTGCTGAGCGGCGGCGTAGCGGGTCTGGCCGTAGATGAAGAGGATTTGGCGTGCTCTGGAATCCAGCGGATAGCGTGACAGGAAGCCGTCGAAGACTTCGCGAGCCTTGGCTTCATCGCCCGCCGCCACGGCAGTTAGGCCGATCTGGAATTCAGCGTCCACGATCCCGCTTTGCGCTTGCTGCCACTCGGCACCGTTAGGCCAGGAGGTGATGTATTGCCGCCACTGGGCAATGGCTTCGGCAAACCGGTGCTGGCTGCAGTGAATCTGGCCGATGCGGAAGGCGGCCGTCTGTTGGCGGCGGGCGAGCGCCTCCGCGGGTGTCAGGCCGGTCGCGGGATCCGGTTTCCTGTTAGCCTCGGATGTGGCATCGAATTGGAATGCCTTGGCGGCGATGAAATCGTTCCAAGCAGCGATGGCTTCCGCGTCTTTGCCATAGAGGTCGAGTGTTTGGGCAATGGCCCCGGCTGCCAGCGGTGCTGCCGGGTGGCCGGGATGATTTTTCAGAAACGCGTTCAGTTGGGCGAGATAGTCGGTCATATCGAAGGCGGGATTGGGGCCTCGGGAGGGGAAGGGTTCCTGATTGGCGAGCAAATGCAGGGTTTTGTTGCGAGCTGTGACACCCGGTTCGCGTTGCTGTGCCGCGGTGGCGAAGGGGTCGGTCTCACCCCGCGCCGCCTGTTGTGGGATCAGCGGTGCCTGGTTCGCGGCGTTGCTATTGCCTGATTGCTGATGTTGTTGCGTGGCGACTAGCGGTAGGCGGGCGAAGGTCCGCACCTGCAACCACGCCGCGTCGCCGACCAACGCCTTGTCCGGTGAGTCCGCAGGCAGCGCCGCAAGCATGCCTAGCAATTCATTGGCGACCGCCCGCGCGTCGCCGTTGCGGTGCAGATCCAGCAGATTTTCTGTGAGGTGCAGGCGGGCCTCGGCGCGCGGTTTGCCGGTGAATTTGGCCGAGGTGTTTTTCTTGCCGGGGCCGAGTGGCAGTGACCAGTTAGGATCGAACGATAGCAACCAGGCGTTGAAGGTCCCCTGGGCCGATTGGTGCACTCCGGCCTTGTGAAAGAGCATCGCCAGGCGAAACAGCACGTCTGCCCGCAACTCGACGGTGATTGGCATATCGAGAACTTTTTCGCAGAGCATCGCGGATTTCTTCCAGTCCGGCTGCGGCTGGGCCACCTCTCCCGGGGCCGTGGGTGCCATGGTCTCCCCGGCAAATTCCAGCAACGCCTTGACCAGATCGTCGCGGCGTTGCGGTTCAAACGCACGGGCCGCCGCCTCCGCGTAGATCGCCTCGGCCTGCGGGTGCTTCTTTTGTTTTGTGAGGGCTACACCAGTCAAAAACCGTGCTTTCATTCCCCACGGCGA
>JBAXCM010000617.1:0-2573 GCA_037141475.1 Verrucomicrobiota bacterium
CGCTGGACTTTTTCTTGATGTCGGCGAAGTCGAAGAACATCCGGCGTGGCGGAGTCATGGTTTTATACTGTTTCATGAAGCCAGTGAAAAGTTCATCAAAGCCTGCAGTAAGCGACCAGTAGCCAAGTCCAAGGATATCGACACCTGCGAACATTTCCTTCAGTTTGGCTTCTCCGAAGTGCGTTTCAAAGTGCCCCCAAGTCAGGTTGGAGACTGCCTGAATATCACTCATCAGGACCTTGCCGTCGCTGAACTCCAAAACAATCGTCAAGGCAGGATCGCCTAGAGACGCCAACTCACACATATCCTTGAATGGCTCGTACGCCGGATCGAGTGCCAAGTTGCCGTAAAGACCGGGCAAAAGGGGCTTGAGTCCCAAGCATCCGGCGACGCGGCCGGTGTTGATGCCAAAGCCGCCCTCGCAGCGGCGCTTTGCCACGAGTTCGACGCCTACACCGCCGTCCGCCCGCTCGACAAGCAGTTCGCCGAACTGCTTGAGGTTTTTCATTGGCGTGAAATCGGACAGGCTTTTCCGTACTTCGACAATCACGTAGGTTTCATCAACGAAGCCGTCGCAGCCGAGTAGGATTTTGCCGCGAATGTTTTGGAGGAAATCGGTGTATCTTTTCATGGTGGTGCTCATTGCTGGGGTTTGGGTGTCTATTTGAGGAAAGTGGTATCGACGGCGTGATCGATGTGCGCAGCGCTAGCGGCTTGGAGGCGAATGCCGGAGTCCGTGCGCTGGATGCTGCGGACGGCATCGAAACCGGCGCTCAGAGGGGCAATTCCCATGATATAGGGGATGCGGGTGCTCTTGTTAGGGGTGAGGGCGAGCGATGTGGGCACGCCCTTTTCCTGCCATGGATTGTCCGCCAGCGATGCTGCGAGACCGAGGTGAAAATAGGCGGTGACGTCCTCGATGCCGAGCACTCCGCGATGGCGTCCGTTCCATGGGGCGTAGTGGCGTCCGCCATTTGAGTGCCACAGCACGGTGGATGCGAGATGGGCAGGGTTTTTCAGCGAGAACCAGACGAACTTTTTATCAGGGAAAACGACGGCTGCCCACGCGAAGTCGTCCGCGTCCTTGTGGTGAAGCATCACGAGGTCCTCAAAGCCCTCCCGGGCGGGGTAACGGCTGAGATCGGACTTGCCGCCGTTGGCCATGGGCACGCTGTCGAGGTGCCGGAACCAAGCGCCTTCTTTGAGAGAGCAATAGCCGCCTTGGACGGGATCTTCAAACGGCGCAGGGAGAACCTGTGCGAGTCGAAGTTTGCTGGTCGAGATGATGCCCGGTCCGTTGCGGGTGAAGTCGAGCATGGCGTGGTGTCCCAGGCACATCCCACCTTTGAAATCCTCCAGCAGGTGGGTTTGGTAAAGGTTGGTCTCACCTTCACGGGCTTCGATGACCTTAGTGATGGTGCCCGGCCGAACGCGTGTCCGCAGCGTGGCGACAAGGCGTCCGCCTTCGGATGACTTCACTTTCCATGTGGCATTGGCTGACTCGCCGTGAGGAGGATGTGCCTCGCCGTTCCACGCGGGGCCGGCACCAAAGGGCGCGCAGAAGAAGTCCCCCCGCAATTCGCGGAGCAGGGGAATGAGTTTGGCAGCCTCCGGCTTGTCACACCACGGCGCGGTGGAGAAGGGTTCCACGGTCTGGCGTCCGATGCGGAATTTAACTTTGCTGAGTTGCCCGCCAACGCGGGTCATGTCGAAAGTAACATTCATGGGGTGCTGATGATAGGTGTGAGATGATGACCGCTGATTCTGCCAATGACCGGACTGGCGCGAGGAAAAATCGTGTCTGAATATCTAATCGTTCGTCATTGGCGGGCGCAACAATGGTACAGCTAGGCTATCGATCAAGTAAATCTCTAATATCCTATCCTTGATGGGGTCAGTCCTCGCATCGTAACATTTGTTCGAGGTGTTGCAGACATTTTCTCACTTCGTTGTGGTTGGACCCCTGCCGAATCAGGCGGCTTACTGATCGATCGTGGCCCATTTCGAGCCTTTTTGCGATCCACTGGTTAGTGATCGAGGTTTGAGTGCGCAGCAGGGTTGCCAGCGCGACCTTGCGCGGATCGCCTTTTCGGACGAATCGCAACTTTTCCTCCTCATCGCACAACTCCAACTCCCTCAAGCCGTCGGCGACCAAGCGCTCAGCCTCCCGCACGCCGTGCGCAGCCACCGCCATTCCGCTGTGGCTGCCACCTTTGCGCAACGCCTTGTTGCCTTTCTCCACCAAGGCCAGCAAACGGTCCCGGAACGACTCGTCGCCCAAGTACCAACCCCGACGCAACGCAGCGCTTGCCTCCGGCGGGAACTTCCCTCCATTCTCAGCCGCACGAGCCTCAAGATAATCCACATACGCAAGCCGACCGCGGGCATCCGTCGCGAGGTGGTGGGCGGCCAGCACGCGGGCGGAAACCTGCCAGAAAGGAGCTTTGCCAGAAAAATACGCAGGTAGGCTGCTCCACGCGTACCCGACGAGCTTGCCGTGTTCGCCGCCAGCCAACCCGGCGCGGGCGACGCTTCGCAATTCAAAGTCGTTGCCGACTACATCCACCTCAACG
>JBAXCM010000618.1:0-2557 GCA_037141475.1 Verrucomicrobiota bacterium
CGGAGTCGAGGCCGAGGACCTTGTTGATGGCGGCTTCGACGGTTTCGTGAGGGACCATCTCGCCAGCGATCTTGGAAAAACGCGAGATGCGTCCCTCAATAAAGAGGAAACCGTCATCATCGAGGCGGCCGACGTCACCGGTGCGGAACCATCCGTCCTGGAGGACTTCGGCAGATGATTTGGGGTTGGAGAGGTAACCCTTGAAGACGTTGGCACCCTTGAACCAGATAATGCCTTGCCGGTTGAGCGGAACAACATGACCGTTGACTGGATCGGTGAGGCGGATGGCAAGGCCTGGCAGCAGTTGGCCGACCGAGCCCTCGCGGGTGGAGGGAAGAACGGCGGTTTCATGCTCCTCAGCGGGATCCGGCAGGTTGAAGTTGGTGGCCGGCGAGGTTTCCGTTAGTCCGTAACCTTCCAGCGGACGAATATGGAATTTTTCCTGGAACGCATTGGCCAGTGAACGGGGGAGTTTTTCGGCGCCGGTGACCACCAGTTGGAGCGAACTGAGCTGGGCCGGATCAACGCGCTTCATGTAGCTGCGGAGGAACGTGGGGGTGGACAGGAGGACGTTGATTTGATGGAAGGCGATGAGCTCGGCGTGGCGTTTGGCGTCGAGGGCGGATGGATAAGTGATCAGATTGATGCCCTCGATGATGGGAAACCAGAGGGTGACGGTGCAGCCGAACGAGTGAAACAAAGGCAACGAGCCAAGGATGGATGAGCCGAAGGGCACTTCGATACGAGTGCTGAATTGACAGATATTGGCGAGGAAATTGCGATGACTCAGGGCCACTCCCTTGGGCTCGCCAGATGAACCCGAGGTAAACAACAACGTCGCCTCATCATCCCCTTTTCTGCGCTTGAGGCCTAACAATGTACCTAGGACACGGGTCGGCAGCAGTTTGGACAGAATGCTCCATTTGAAGATTTTTCTCCGTAGCAGCGGCAGTTCGCGCTCGATGAGAATGAGATCACGGTTCGGCGGCCACGGAAATGAGGAAATCTTTCGTACAAAGGGATCGGTGGTGATGAAGCGATCAACCCCAGCCTGGCGGATGGTGGATTTGATCGCCTCATGACCCGCTGTGAAATTGAGGTTGACCGGGACCTTGCCGGCGAAGAGCACTGCCAGATTGGCAATGAGCCCGGCCCGGCCCGGCGGCAACACGATGGCAACCCGAGCATTGTCGGTTTCCTGCTTAACGATTTTGGAAAACGCGATGGCCGCAGCCAGAACACTGGCAAAGGACATTTCAGAATCATCGGCACCATCAACAATTTTGTTAGAAGAACCATGTTTTCTGAGGCCCTCGAGCAAAGCCATAGCCAGAGAACCCTTGAACGCGGGGCGTGAGGCGAAGGCTTCCTCGGCGGCTTCGTAGAGATTTTGTTGGAAAGCGGCGATGCTGGCATCTGCTGCTGCGATGGTTTGGCCAATTGACAACACTGCCTGGGGCAGAGCGGAGGCCCTTTCGATGCTCAGGCATGAAGTCTGCGGCATGTCCACGGCAATCGGCAAAATCGGTAAGCCAAACGCACACAACACCCGCAAATGGGACGAGGGAATGTGACAAGCGCTGCCGTTGCGGGAGCTGACACGGCCGGGAGCATAGATGATCACCCCGCCGTCCTCGAGGTAGCCGCTGAGCTGGCGGCCGGCGCTCGCAGGTGCGGCATCGTTACAGGAAAACGCGGCACCGGAGCTGGATTGCTCGAGGAAGCCGCGGGTGCCTGGGTCATAGGCGGAATTCTCTTCGATGAGCCAAGTGATTTTACGTCCATCGAAGAGCTTGGCGAGGTGCAGAAGCAACGAGAAATCAAGGCGTCCGGGGATGACCAGGACACCGGATTGCGGGAGGCGTTCCGGGTGAAGAATCTGAATGGAAGCGGAAGACATAGGGAAAGATTTTGAAAGAGCGCAGGGCTGTGCCACCATGCTGCCCAGGCATTGACTCAGATTTTTACTTTGGAAGCACGGATATTTTAAAAAATCCTCTGAAATTTCAAAAAGAGACTGAGCTGCGATGACCGGTTCGTGGGTGAAGGTCAATCCGCTGCGGAGGGCTCGACAAACAACCTTGCTTGGCACCGCCGCAACCTACCCCCGCCGGGAAGATTCACAGCCGCCGGGCTGGTCACGTCCAGCAGGCACATGGCGCGTTCCACTAGGTCCCGGCCGATTTCCGGCACGGCATGGTCTTGCAAAAACCGAGCCATCGCGGCCCGTTGCAAAGGCGGCGGGAGCAAGCGCATGGCAGGCAGATGCAGGCGTCCTTGCGGATCGAGGACCTGCGCCTGATCGAGTGCCCAGGCTAGGATTTCCTGCAGTTCCCCGGCGGCAGTGGCGGCGCGGGCCAACATCACCGATGCGTCTCTACCGGCAATGGAGGAAAGCAGCGGCAGGGCCTCGAGGCGCAAGCGGTTGCGTACGGTGGTGGCTTCGGCGTTGCTGGCATCCTCGCGCCAGCGGAGCTTGCGGGCCTGCAGCCAGGCACGCAAATCGCTGCGGTGCAGGTTGAGCAATGGGCGGTGCAGCTCTAACGAGGCGCCGCTG
>JBAXCM010000619.1:0-2537 GCA_037141475.1 Verrucomicrobiota bacterium
TTCCTCACCCGCTGGGCCGAAAAATCCGATCCAGCCACCCCGGTCCGCCTCGTCTTTTCCCAAGCCGCGTTCACATCCGTCAAAACCTACCCCCTCGCCGCCCAATCCGATGCGGCCATCCGTAACTTACCTGTCCTCAAGCCCACGGACTACCCGCCCGACGATGACGTCAAACCGGATTTTGCATCCAATGGCTGGCCTCAGACAAAGCGCCTTTTAGCCCTCGAACTGATGAAGAAAGCTGGTGCCCTGCACGTGACCGGCGACCAAGACTTGGGCAGCTGCGGCCAATACGGGCTCAACGGCTATCGTGATGGCCCATGGTGGAGCTCCTCCCCCGCCATCTCCAACGAGGGAAAACGCCGCTGGATGCCTTCCATCAAAGGTGCCAATCCACGCAGCGCAGCCCCGCGCGAAACCGGCGACTTCAAGGACGCATTCGGCAACAAGATCACCGTCGCTGCTGTCGCCAACCCCGTCGAGAGAGAGCCCCTGCCCACCAGCCTGCACAACCATGCAGTCGGCTACTCGATCCTCACTTCTGATCCCGCCTCAGGCCGCATCACCCTCGCCAATTGGCCCTATTGGGCGTCCCCAGCCAAACCCGCCCCAAACAACACTCCATACTCCGGCTGGCCTATTACCATTGACCCCAAATCCGGTGTCAGATTCTGAAAAGAGGCAAGACTTGAAGACGCAAGCGATGTGACAGGACGGCCTATTTCATCTTGCGCCTTCCCGTCTCTTTACCGAAACTAACACTCATATTCTCCTATGCTAGACCCAGAAACCATCAAAAGCGATTTCCCCATTCTCGACCGAAAAGTCAATGGCAGACCGCTGGTGTACCTCGACAATGCAGCCACCACCCAGAAGCCGCGCGCGGTGATGGATGCCTCCCGCTATTACTACGAAGTGCTCAATTCGAACATCCATCGCGGCACGCATTCCCTGGCCCGCGCCGCCACCGAGACGTTTGAGCAGGCTCGCCAGACCGTAGCCCAGCACCTCAACGCCACTGCCGATGAGGAAATCATCTTCACCTCCGGCACCACCGACGGTATCAACCTCATCGCGAACATTCTTACCAGCTCCGGCACTCTCGGACCTGCCGACGAAATCCTCATCTCCACCCTCGAACACCACTCGAATATCGTGCCTTGGCAAATGCTCTGCCAACGCTGTGGCGCCACCCTCAAAATCATCCCCTGCCACGACGACGGCTCCCTCGACCAAGCCGCCTTCGCCGCCCTCCTTTCCGAACGCACCAAAGTACTCGCCATCACTTGGATTTCCAACGCCTTTGGCACCGTCAACCCGGCCGCCGCCATGCCCGCCGCTGCCAAAAATGCCGGTGCCCTCGTCCTCATCGATGCCGCTCAGGCCGCCCCCCATCTGACCATCGACGTCCAAGCGCTCGGTGCCGATTTTTTGGTCTTTTCAGGTCACAAAGTGTACGGGCCGACCGGCATCGGCGTGTTGTGGGGGCGGGCCGCCGTCCTTAATTCCCTTCCCCCGTGGCGCGGCGGTGGCGAGATGATCAAGGAAGTCACGTTCTCACACACGACCTACAACGACCTCCCGTTTAAATTTGAGGCGGGCACTCCCAATATCGAAGGCGTCATCGCCCTCGCCGCCGCCCTTGACTACGTCAATGCCCTTGGCCTCGAAGCCATCCACGAACTTGAAACCCGCCTGACCCGCGCTGCCACCCAATCCCTTGCCGATATCCCGGGCATCCTCTTTTTTGGCCCATCCGAGCGGGCCGGAATCCTCTCCTTTGGCGTCGAAGGTCTTCACCACTACGATCTCGGGACATTGCTGGACAAGATGGGCATTGCCGTGCGCACCGGCCATCACTGCTGCCAGCCGCTCATGGCCCGCTTCGGCATCACAGGCACCACCCGAGCCTCCTTCGCTCTCTATAACTCCGATGCCGATGTCCAAAGCTTCGCCGAGGCCACACACAAAGTCGTCGCCATGCTGCGCTCAACATGAACGACAGAACACAGCTGGTATTCAAGGCTTCACAGGCATCATGTAAGCCAGCAACTTTCCAAGTTTGTCGCGCAGCTCATGACGCTGGACGATGGCGTCGATGAGCCCGTGCTCCAGCATGAACTCGGCGGTTTGAAAGCCGGGCGGAAGGTTTTGATGAGTCGTCTCCTTGACCACACGAGGCCCGGCGAAGCCAATCATGCATTTGGGCTCGGCGAGATTGACGTCGCCGATGGTGGCAAAGGAGGCGGTAACCCCGCCGGTGGTCGGATGGGTGAGCACCGAAATGAACGGCAGTTTGGCTTCGGCGAGGCGGGCCAGCGCGCCACAGGTTTTGGCCATCTGCATGAGCGAGAGCATGCCTTCCTGCATGCGTGCGCCGGAGGAGGCGGAAACGATGATGGCTCCGCAGCGCTCAGCCACCGCCATCTCCAGCGCCCGGGTGATCTTTTCGCCCACCACCGAGCCCATCGAACCGGCAAAGTACTGGAAATCCATCACCGCTATCATCGCAGCTTGGCCGCAAATTGCCAAGCGAC
>JBAXCM010000620.1:0-2530 GCA_037141475.1 Verrucomicrobiota bacterium
CTCGGCGTAATCGGCGGAGGCCAGTTGGGCCGGATGTTTGCCATGGCCGCGCACCGCCTCGGCTATCGGGTGGCGGTGCTCGACCCGGACCGTGACTGCCCCGCGGCAGGCGTGGCAAACATCCACGTCTGCGCGGCGCTAGACGACCGTGATGCCTGGCGCTCGCTTGCTGACGAATGCGCGGCGCTTACCATCGAGACCGAATCCGCGCCGGCTGAGGCCCTGAAATATTTCAGCACCCGCATGCCGGTGGCTCCCGGCGAGCGGGCGCTATACATCACGCAGGATCGCACGCGCGAAAAGCACTTCCTCGCCACCAATGGGTTTGCCACTGCCCCTTACCGCGAGATCAAGACGCCGGCTGACGCCGAGCGCCAAGGCATCGACGCCCTGCTGCCGGGCTTGCTCAAGGCAAGCCGCTTCGGCTATGACGGAAAAGGCCAGCACGTCGTTCGTTCACGGCGGGAACTTGCGCGCGCGGCGCAGCAACTCGGCGGCCCGGGCGTGCTCGAGCAGCGCGTTGAACTCGCCGCCGAGTTGCTGCGCCGGATGCCTCGCAAACTGCCGCCGGATACCTCCAAGTTCCTGCTCTCGCCCATGCCCGGCCTACTGGTCAATGTGGCGGTTACACCCGGCCAAGTCGTCCAACCCGGCGAGCGATTGGTGGTCATCGAGGCCATGAAAATGCAAAACACCCTGCACGCCGAACGCGTCAGCACCATCGCCGAGGTGCTCGCCGAGCAGGGAACCAGCCTCGCCGTGGACCAACCGATTCTGCGCTTTAGCTGATGGAGGTGTACGATGTGATAGTGGTGGGAGCCGGCGCGGCGGGCATGCTGGCGGCGGGGCGGGCGGCTGAGCTGGGTGGCAAAGTGCTCTTATTGGAAAAGATGGAGCGTGCGGGGCGCAAGATCTTGATCAGTGGCAAGGGCCGCTGCAATATCACGAATGATGCCCCGCAAAGTGAATTTCTCAAGCATATCCACCCTGATAGCTCGTTCCTCCAGCATGCCTTCGACGGATTTTTTTCCCATGATATCATTCGTTTGCTAGGCGAGTACGGTTGCACGACAGTGGTGGAGCGCGGAGCACGGGTATTTCCGATGTCTAACAAGGCGGCCGATGTCGTGCGAGCTTTGCTGCAATGGGTGGCATCCCATCATGTGGACATCCGCTATCGTCACAAAGTGGAGGGCTTGCTAATCCACGACGGGCAGGTCGCGGGTTTGCGGGTGCACACGCCACAGGGTATCCAGAGCGTGCATGCCAAGAGCATCATTTTATGCACTGGCGGCAAGTCGTATCCGGCCACCGGCTCGGATGGCGATGGCTATCGGTTTGCGGCAGCCGCCGGGCACGGGATCGAGACACCGCGGCAGGCGCTGGTGCCGCTGGAGACGGCGGGTGCCGCCGCGTCGCGCTTGGAGGGCCTGAGTCTGCGCAACGTCAATGCGGTGGTGTGGGTTAATGGCAAGAGGATACGCGAGGAATTTGGCGAGTTGATGTTCACCGAGTTTGGGATGTCGGGGCCGATTGTGCTGACGTTAAGCCGATTTGTGGTGGATGAATTGCGCAAAAATTGTCACGTCGAACTGGCGTTGGATTTGAAGCCAGCGCTGAATGAAAGCAAGTTGGACAATCGGCTGCTGCGCGACATTCAGGAGTATGGGACTTTGCGTATGGAGGGGCTATTTCGGAAATGGCTGCCGGCCGCCTTGATTCCAGTGTTTGGAGAAAGGTCCGGGGTTCCGGCAGGGAAGCAAGGGCGGCAGCTCAGCCCGGCAGAGCGTCGCCGGATATTGCTGCTCATGAAGGACTTTCGATTCACGATTACGGGTTGCCGACCGTTCAAGGAGGCCATCGTCACTGCCGGCGGGGTGCTCACCTCCGAGATCGATGCTCAAACCATGGAATCCAAACGGGTCAGAAACCTGTATTTCGCTGGCGAGCTCATCGATTTGGATGCCGATACCGGCGGCTACAACCTCCAACTCGCCTTTTCCACCGGCTGGCTCGCCGCCAATGCCTGCATGCGCCGGAGCGATCATGCGGCTGCCATCCTCAGGTCTGCGGGTCTGTGAGTTGCGTGTGCTGAGGACGTTGATCACTTGGATCATGCGGCGCATCAGCACGGAGTGCGCGGCGCTGACAAATATTGCGGGAATGCCGACTCCAGCGACGTGAGTGGATAGCCCTGAAATCGCTTCAGTTGCCGAATCTTTCCTCATATTCCAACCCGTCAGTTCCTTCCGGGGGGATTGCTCTTGTAATCCGCGAACTTTCGGCCACCTTCAAGACATGAACATGCGGCCTCTCATCAGCTTCGACTGGGCAATGAAAAAAATGCTCAGGAACAAGGCAAATTTTGAGATTTTGGAAGGATTTCTGTCGGCCTTGCTTGGGGATGATTTGACGGTGCGCCAATTGCTGGAAAGCGAGGGCAACGTGGCCTCGGAGGAACTCAAGAACAACCGGTTGGATATGTTGGTGGAGACCTCTGCGAACGAACTCATTATTGTGGA
This sequence comes from Verrucomicrobiota bacterium, assembly GCA_037141475.1. Classification (GTDB taxonomy): domain Bacteria; phylum Verrucomicrobiota; class Verrucomicrobiia; order Verrucomicrobiales; family Akkermansiaceae; genus Luteolibacter. The sequence continues at coordinate 2,523 of JBAXCM010000620.1, forward strand.
ATTGCAAT
>JBAXCM010000621.1:0-2522 GCA_037141475.1 Verrucomicrobiota bacterium
GCCAGCACACGCTCACTGGCAAGGTCGAGTCCGTCGGCATCGACGACGCGAGTTTGTTTTTGGCACGTTTCACTAACGGCTCGCTGGCTACCTTCGAGTCGACCCGTTACGCCCGGGGTCACAAGGCGCTGTACACGTTCGAGATTAACGGTGAAAATGCCTCGATCATCTGGGATTTGCATGACTTGCACCGGTTGCAATACTTTGATTATCGCGATGAGGGCCGGGTGCGCGGCTGGCGTTCGATTCACGTCACTGACTCGGATCACCCGTACATGGACAAGTGGTGGGTGCCGGGTTTGCAGATCGGTTACGAGCACAGTTTTGTGCATCAGGCCGCCGACTTCATTCAGGGACTTGCCTCTGGCACGGCCACGGCTCCGACATTCCGCGACGGCCTTGCCACCGACTACGTCACCGACGCGGTGCTCAAGTCTGCCAAGACCGGCCGCTGGGAAACTGTTAAGAAATAATTCCAATATCCTATCATTATCTTCATGACCAAAGACTCCACCACCATCCACAACGCCCTTGACCAGGGGCAGGGCATTCTTCGTCTAACACCCACTTGGGTGCCCCGTTCGTTCTGCGTTCCAGGCCGCCGCATCAAACTTCATCCCGACGACTATTACGCGCTGGGCGGCCAACGCGGCGGCATCGATGAGCGCTGGTTTTCCTCAACCACTCCGGCAGAAAACGGGCCTCTAACGGGCAAGCACGAGGGCTTGAGTGCCGTCGTGTTCAAAGATGGGGCAACAGAAACCACGTTCCTGTTGCGCGATGCTGTGGCGGAACTCAAGGGTGCCGTCATCGGCGAGCGCTTGTGGCAGGCCCACGGCGCATGGCCGATGTATTCGAAGTTTTTCGATAATCAGGGGGCGCTGCCTCATCACATCCATCATCGCGACGAGCACGCCAGCCTCACCGGCCAGCAAGGGAAGCCCGAGGCTCACTATTTTCCGCCGCAAGTTAACAATCACGGCGGAGATCTGCCCTACACGTTTTTTGGTTTTGCGCCGGGCACCACCCGCGATCAAGTGCGTGAGTGTCTGGTGAATTTCACCAAGGGCGACAACAAGATCACCAACTTGTCGCAGGCCTATCGGCTTGAGCCGGGCACGGGTTGGGATATACCGCCGGGCATTTTGCATGCGCCGGGCAGCTTATGCACCTACGAGCCGCAGCGTGCATCAGACGTTTATGCCATGTATCAATCGCTGGTCGGCACCTCCATCGTGCCCAGTGAATTGCTCTGGAAGGACACCCCGCCGGACCGCATGGGCGACATCGACTATCTGATGGAAGTGATTGACTGGGAGCGCAACGTGGACCCCGATTTCCGGACCAATCACTTCATGCGCCCCAAGCCGGTTCGGCCGGTGGAGGAGATGCGGGCGGATGGCTATCAGGAAAACTGGATTTGCTATAACTGCGAAGCATATAGCGCCAAGGAACTCACGGTTTTGCCTGGTGCCAGCGTCACAATCAGGGATGCCGCAGCTTACGGGATGATCCTGATGCAGGGCCATGGCCGGATGGGCGTTTGGGAGATTGATACCCCAGCACTGATCCGCTTCGGCCAGTTGACTTATGATGAGTTTTTCGTCAGCGAACAAGCCGCCCGCGAGGGTGTGAAGATCACCAATCCTTCGCTGAGCGATCCACTCGTTATGCTCAAACACTTCGGCCCCCTCAACCCGGACTTGGTCGTCGGAGGATAGTACTGACAATCCCCCCGATCTGGTTTAATACCTTTTCGGGGGGTGGCATTTTTGGAGGCGGTTGAGTGACGATCTTTGCCGGTTAACCGATCGTCGTGTTCACGAGTGATCATGGCGAACAACGAATCAAGGACAGCCACTCCGAGGAAAAATCTAATTGCCCGTTAGGTTCCCAGCCTGGCCAATTCTACCTTCGTGGCCCCAAATCGGCAGGCGCATGGCAATCCCGCCTTGAAATCCGCAAATTCCCGTGCATGCTCCGCCCCGCCCATGGCAGAGCCCTCATTTCAATCGTTACCCGGATTCCGCGATTTTATTCCCCGTGAATGTGCGGTGCGCAATTATTTGTTCGAGACATGGAGATCAGTGGCGCGGCGTTGTGGATACTCCGAATACGAGACGCCCGTTCTTGAAGACACCGGGCTCTACCTCAAGAAATCCGGTGGCGAACTCTCGGCCCAGCTATTCCGATTCGAAGACCAAGGCGGACGAGACGTGACGCTTCGGCCAGAGGTGACCGCCTCGCTGGCCCGTCTCGCCGCGCAGCACCAGAGGGATTTTCCCAAGCCGATGAAGTGGTTTGAGATTGGCCAGTGCTTCCGCTACGAGAAACCTCAAAAAGGCCGGGGCCGCGAGTTCTATCAGTTTAACGTCGATATCCTCGGTGAAGCTGGCCCCGCCGCCGACGCCGAACTCATCGCTCTGGCGATTGAAACCATGTTGGCTTTCGGCTTCGTCGCCGGGGATTTTGTCGTCCGGGTGTCGGATCGCAAGGCGTGGATGGATTTCGCCGCACGCCAT
>JBAXCM010000622.1:0-2511 GCA_037141475.1 Verrucomicrobiota bacterium
GGGTGACCTTGGCGTGATGGAACACCCCGGCCGGCAGGTCGATCACCGAGGTGGGAAGCGTCACCCCCACCGCCTGCGCCCCGTTCCAATGGGCCGAGACATCGTTCACCTGTGCATGCGGGGAGACGTTGAAACCAATGCCAAACACGCCGGCGAAGTTCGGCTTCTTGCCGCCTTGGGCCGCGATGTTCACCCCGGCGCCGTTCGTGCCGTAGAGGGCGGTCGGGATGAGCATGAAGGCGAAACTGTCGCCGGGATTGTGAACCGCTGAAGTGATCCGAAAATCAAAGTCAGCGGTGATGGACTGAAATTGCCCCGCGGCAGCCCGGTCGAAGGCAATGGCATTGGCCGCGACGTTGACCCCGTCGTAAAGGAGCCGCAGAAACCGGCCGGTGGAATTGCTATCGGCGGCGTGCATACCGGGCGTGGGGGGTGTGCCATAGCAAGCGAGGGCATAAATGGAGGTCGAGCCATCAAAGTCTTCCGCTTGTATGCCGGCGCGGTGCGCGCTGGTGGCCGGCGAGTTCCACGCCAGGGTGGCCGGGGCATTCCGCTGCAGCACCTCGGTTCCATTCAGGAAAGCGACAAAACCGTCGTTGTATCGCAGGCTCAGCGTCAGGAGCGTGATGGCCCAAGGATGGGCAACCATGAATGGCAGTCGGAGATAGGCGGAGGGACTCACATTACGCATCGCCGTTTCCAGGTCCAACCCAATCGCCGGCGTGTAAATGCCTGAGGTATCGTAACCAACGCCAAGGGTGCCCGAGGCCCAGGCCGAGTCATCATAACCGACAGAGCACCAGCCGGAACCCATATCCAGCGCCGGCACAAGCGCGCGCACGCCGGCGGTTGGAGCGATGAATGTGCGGACCGCCCCGGTCATCGCGCAGCCGTAGGAGATGTCGGCGTATTGCTGCGGAAAGGCGGGCGCGAATTCGGTGGCCTTGGTCACCCCATCCGGCATCACCAGCGCAAGATACTCCCCGGAGCCGCTCAATTTGAAATTCGTGTGCAACGGCCCACCGGCCACGCGCCGGTTCTTGTTCGACGCGAATACCACGAGGAACTGGCTGGGATCCAGGTTGGTCGAAGGAAACATCCACTGAGTCAAGTTAGTGGGCCTGCCCGCCAGGTACCACCCGCCAAGGTTGACGGTGTTGGTGCTGGAATTATACAGCTCGATCCAATCCGAGTATGACCCGTCTTCGTCGGCAAGAGTGGTGTTATTGATGGCCATGAATTCCGAGATCACCACGCTCGAAGCCGCGGTGGCAACCCCGGAAGACAGAATTGCTGCCAAGGCGAGGACAAAACAAAGCTTTTTCATGTCGGCATCTTGCTCTTGTGGTTGCAGGTCCACGGCGTTACCGCAAGGCCAATCTTTTTGAAGCTGGATCAGGCCAGTGGTCCCGGGTAAATTAACGGCTGAATGAAGCGCGGACGAACTCCACCCGATTTGCGGGCCTGCGACCTCAGATGAAGAGAAAAAAGCAGAAGAATCAAGCTGGCCGGCCGCGACCGTGGCCGCCGCCTGGCACCGGCTGCGCCGGGCCGGAAAAAACTTCAAGGCGATGGAGTTCCTTGGCGGCCATGCTTGGTTTAATCACACTGGTTTCCGGCACAATCTACTTTTTAACACGTCCAGAGCAAGGAGCCGCACCCAAAAAGGAAAGTCCGACAGGCCCTCCGGCCAATCTGGCTGCGGAAGCAAATTCCAACCGCCCACTCGGCATCGCGCCTGGGCCGGCCGCGGGCGGTTCAAACAGGGACCCCATCATCGCAGGATGGCAGAAAGACGGCGCGGCGGTGGATCTGGCTGCGCGGGCCAACGCCCTGCTCGCCGCCGGCGACGCCAAGAGCGCCGTCCGCCTGTTCAACGAAGCGTTGCGCCTCACCCCGGAGGACGAGGATTTGCATTACAATCTGGGCATTGCCTATGGTCGGAGCGGCGATAGCACCAACGCTGAACACCAATACCGGGAAGCGTTGCGATTGTTGCCAGATTATCCTGAGGTTCACAACAACCTGGGCAATCTGCTGCTGCATGCCGGGCGATTGGTCGAGGCGGAGGAGCAGTTCTCCGAAGCCATCAAGCTTATGCCCGAACTCGCGACCGCTCACAACAGCCTTGGGATTGTCCGCCAGAGCCAACACCGATTGCCGGATGCCATCGTCTGCTTTCGGAAGGCGGTTGAATACGAAACGAATTATTGGCAAGCCCACTTCAACTTGGCCATCGCTTCCTTGTCGCAAGGCTCGAAGGACGAAGGCTTCCAGGAGCTTCAAACCGTTCTGCGGCTCAATCCGGGCTATGAACCCGCTCAAAGCGCCCTTGATAAAATCCCGGCCCGGCGCTCCACACCAGGCCCGTAAACGACGGCAGAATGCCCCCGTTATCACTTCCCCGCGCGCACGGCCCCGCTCGCATCCACCACGATGCTATTGGCCAGCGCCGGAACCTCCGATCGGGTCACCTTTCCCCCGGGCCAATGCACCTGCACACCCGTCGGC
>JBAXCM010000623.1:0-2506 GCA_037141475.1 Verrucomicrobiota bacterium
GGCGGGCCATCTTGCGATGCGCGCCATCACGCACGTATTCCTCTGGGCCGCCAAGAAATGCGATGATCAGTTGCATGCTCCGCCGGATTCATGGGTTACGCCTAACCTGATCCCCGTCGATGACTACGTGAACCTACCATGCACGCGGCGGATCCGCGACACGAAATTACCTAACAACCGAAATTCTATTCTGGTGTCGGCGCCCGCAAATTTTCACGGAGGTCATCCAATCGAACGTCGAGATCCCAGTCGTCGGCGTCAACAACCGGATACGCCAGTGCTTGCTCGAGTATGGCAATCGCACGGGGATAGTCTGGCATTCCGTATGCTGAGCACCCCATCGCCGACGACAATTCGGCATATCCACAAGCCTGATCGGGATGCTCACGGATGACGGCTTGGAGGGCCGCGTCACCTTCCTCGCAACGGCCTGCCGAAAACAGAAGAGTTCCGAGTTCACAACGGAAGTTGAGCACTGTGTTCAAACTCTCATCCACGAACTGGTCCAGCACCTCATGAATCACCTGGATGCCTATCTCGGCATACTTTTTGTCATCGATCGCCGCATTATGAATTTCCATGGTGAAATCCTGAATCCAGTTTCCGAAAAACTGCGAGATCTGAAACACCGCGTCAGCGGCTTCGAAGGTGGTCATGTGCGGTTCGATCCTGGGGCGGACATGTTCCCAAACCCGCAGCCAGATCTCGACCGTTTCAACGTTCTTGCGCGCATCGCACAGGTCATAGCCTTCTGTTAGCCAGTCATCCAACATTTCCATGGACGGGCGCTCAGGGCAATACCGTTTCCACAACTCGCACGCCGCCAGACAGACGAAATCCACATCGCCATCCCCCGGCAACGACAGCCTCTCCATCCACGTTTTGCCAATACTCCATGCCGAGGTGCGCCCGTCAGTCAACACGACAAACGCGGCTTGGTGCCCGTCAATTCCCAGTTTTTCCAAGCGCGACACAATCTCGCTCGTTTCCAATCTGGCCACTTTGGTGATGCTCCACTTATCCTTGAGTGCCGCGATTGCGCGTTCCGACAATTGCGACAAGAGATCGGGCGACGGGTTCGTCACCATTTTGACCATTGCATAGGGGTGTCCACCCATGCCTGCGTGTTCCGCTGCTGCCGGCCTCGCCGCAGCTTTCTGCCAATCGATGGACGGTTGGCTCGCCTTCGCCGCCGCATCCCTTTCCATGCAGCACTTCTTGTATTTCTTGCCGCTTCCACATGGACACGGGTTGTTACGACCTACGGATGCCGGGGAATTCATGGTTCTGGGTGTGAGGTGGTTTGTGTGTTGCTGGTCACTCATGGTAATCGTCACGACCCATGAGGATTTTGCGCAAGTTGGCTTCCGTTACGCGCGGCCATTTCAGTTTTCGCAGCCAGAAGTTGGTTTTTTCCACGTCGAATGCTTCGGAGTCGAACGCGCGACCCAGCCATTCGTTCATGCTCTGGTGCTCCGGGTGTTTCCGGTTCTTGAGAATCTTGAGCAGGTTTTCGTATCCCCCCACACCGCCACAATCCTCCGGTGGACAGGCACGAGCACCGTTGAGGCAGAGTGCGGTCCTGGCGGCAGCCGCGTCGGTCGGCAGAATCTTGTCCACCGTGATTTCGTGCTCCCAGGAATCGCCGAAGTCGTATTGGTAACCGAAGATGTCCTGCTCGCGCGGAGCGATTTGCTGAAGTGTAAACTTCCGTTCTTCGAGGATTTCCGGATCGTCTTCAAACTCGGCAAAGTGGTGGCGCGTATCGGAGTAGCAGTCCTCGCCCACCCTGAACTGGTGCAGATGGCTGTTAGTCCAGCCAATCGCCACTTGAAGGACGGCATGCAGCCAGTCGAGGCTGGCGTCGCCGGGCACTTGCAGCTGCCTCCATACAGGCTGCTTGCTGTCTAGCAGAACGACCTTCAACTGGTAGATCGCCGGGTTGCATTTCCCGGCTGCGGATTCAATGGTGGAAATCATTGGTTTAATGGTGATATGTGACGGCCGACAAGGACGCATTCCAGCCTGACGACTGCGTTGTGGGAAGCCTGATCTGGCAGGACCGGCAGATTTCCTTCCGGACCGTGCCGCGCGTGTCTCAGGAAGAGCACGGGACGATGCTTCCGCTTTGGAAAACCCAGGTCATGCACCGGGCGTGGTGTCACGAAGCTGATACCCGAGTCACCCGTGCCTTTCGGTTGCCGTTTCACCCCACCCGCATCCGTTCCAGGGCAGCGTCCAGCTCGGCTTTCCTGAATCGCACCGCCCGGCCGATTTTGAAGTACGGCACCAGCCCGGCCATGCGCCAGCAATAGAGGTTGCGTTTGCTGACCCTGAGGTAGGCGCAGGTGTCTTTTTCGGTGAGTAACGGGTCGGTAGTTTGTTCGGTGCGCGGCGAATCGGTTGGCTTGTCCATGCTGGTGTTGGCCGTGTCAACCACTGCCTAACATAACGGGTGGTGACAAGTGGTGACAACCAGTTAGCCACCGCGGTTCCAGTTGGCCAA
>JBAXCM010000624.1:0-2499 GCA_037141475.1 Verrucomicrobiota bacterium
CCGCCCCAGCCCAGGACCAGAAGCTTGCCTTGCTTGGGTCCGTTGACCTCCATGGGCGGCAGGTCCTTGGCAATGCCAGCAACCTTGGCGGCTCGTAGCTCGGTCATCAGACTGTGAATCTCAGGATCATAACTGATCGCCCCTTTCTCATTTTTCTCGAGGCCGCCGATGCGGTGTTCGAGGCCGGGTTGGCCGGGGATGGCGTGGGTGCGGGCAAGGGTATGCGGATCCCGGGCAAAGGCGACGTACGGTTTGGTTTCGTCTGCAAAAGGCTTGGAAATGTCCGGCAGTGATGCCTCGTCGGGGACCAGCCATGGCTCCGAGCCGTTGGCAAGGTAGCCATCGGTAAGCAGAATCACAGGGGTCGAATATCGGATGGCAATGCGCGCGGCCTCGAAAGCTGCGCTGAAGCAATCGGATGGGGAATTGGCAGCGACGACTGGCAGTGGGCTCTCACCATGGCGCCCGTAGATCGCCTGGAACAGGTCGGATTGCTCAGTTTTGGTCGGCAGGCCAGTGCTCGGACCGCCACGTTGGACGTTGACAATGACCAGCGGTAGTTCGGTGGTGATGGCCAAGCCGATGAACTCGCTTTTCAGGCACATGCCAGGACCGCTGGTGGCGGTGGCTCCGAGTTTGCCGGCGTAACTGCCGCCGATGGCCACGCCAATGGCGGCGATTTCATCCTCGGCTTGGACGGTGGTAACGCCGAAGTGCTTGTAACCCGCCAAGGTCTCGAGAACCGAGGTGGCCGGCGTGATCGGGTAACCGGAAAAAAGCAAGTCGCGTCCGCTCCGTTTCGAGGCGGCGATCAGACCGAGCGCGGTGGCCTCGTTGCCTGAAATTTTCCGATAGATGCCAGGGGTGACCTCGGCGCGAGCCACCCTGTAGCGCTCAATCGTGAGTTCGGTCGTTTCGCCGAGGAAATAGCCGGCTTTGACCACGGCTGCGTTAGCGTCGGCGAGGTCGGGGAGTTTTTTCCCCCATTTGGCATGGATATAATCGAGGGTTGGTTCGATCGGGCGGCTATAGACCCAGAACATGAAGCCGAGTGCCAGGAAGTTTTTACAGCGGAGTTTTTCGCGGTTCGTCAGCGAACTCTCCTTGAGGGCTTCAAGCGCCAAGCCAGTGATGTCGAGCGCCACAACAATGTAGTTCTCAGCCAAGCTTGGGTCTTCCAGCGGGTTGCTGGTGAAGCCAGCCATCTTGAGATTGTCCTCGGTGAAAGCGGCCGTGTTGACGACGAGCAATCCACCTTTGACGAGGTCTTGCAGATGCACGGCAAGGGCGGCCGGGTTCATTGCCACCAAGGCGTCCGGTGCATCACCGGATGTCAGCACCTTGCTGCTGCCGAAGTGGACTTGGAAGGCGGAGACACCGCCGATAGTACCGACTGGGGCGCGGATCTCGGCGGGATAGTCTGGAAATGTGGCAATTGAGTTGGGGATGGTCACGCTGGTGTCGGTGAAGCGTTCACCAACAATTTGCATGCCGTCACCGGAATCTCCGGCAAATCGGATAACCACTGATTTCATCTCGCGAAAGCCGGGGGAAGAGTCGGACATATGAGTGTGTATTTCTTGCTCGGGCCGGAAAGTGGGGGGATCTCGCAGCGTTGTCAATCATGGCCGTGGCTTTGATCAGAAAAAATTTCTCTAACCCCCGACAGGTGGGAGAGGCTGTTCGAAGCGGCCGATCTAGTGACTGGGCACCAGGGGTTAGGGAGTTTTGAGGAGGCGTTCGGCAAGGGCCTTGAGGTCTTCGACGGGAATCGCAAAACTCTCGGCGCGGTTGGCACGGGCGATGTTCATCCCGATGCAACGGCCTTCAAGATCTAACAGCGGTCCACCGACGATGGATTTGGCACCGAGGATGTCGTGTTGGAGGATTCGTGGAAAGCCACTCCGTCGTTCAGAAAACGCTCCGCTCATGGCATCGTTGCGGTTCATTTCCTCACTCATTTCGTTGCGGGCCATGAGCCGCACGTCAGCGGATTTCTCCTCTTGGTTGCGCCGGAAAGTGAGCTTGGCGATGGTGCCGGCCTTGCGGTCTTTGAGCAAGGCGGTGACTTCCTCGAGCTTGCTAACGGGCTTGCCGTCAATGGCTAGAATCACGTCACCTTTCTGCAGGCCGGCCTCCTTGGCTCCGCTCTTGTCTTGGACGTCGTCGATCTCTAGTACTTGAGCATCGAGTTTAAGTTTCACGCCGAGAGCACCGCCGCCGGATGTGGGGATTTCGCGGATTTTTGCGCTGATGATTCCGGCGAGCACCCGCCGATGGGTACGGGTGGTGGTGCCATTGGCCACCACCCAAGTGCCTTGCCCCACCGCGCTGGTCGGAGCGTAGGTCACCGGAGTTAGGTCACTGGCATCAATCTTGATCAGGGCTACATCCCACTGGTCATCGGTGGCCAGAATCTTCGCTTCGGCATACTTTTTCTCATCGACGGTTACCGCGAGCTTTTTGACGGTCTTGAGCTCACTCGCTTTGGTTAAGATG
>JBAXCM010000625.1:0-2480 GCA_037141475.1 Verrucomicrobiota bacterium
TGGTACTTGATTTGAGACTGTTGTGCTTGGACATCGTAGGAGGAGTAATGAATTGGCGGGGCGCGCAGACTGAGCCGCTCCGCCGCAGCTGGCAATGCCAAAATTGGAAAAAGTTTGCAATAATAATGCGGTGTGTGTTGCCAGGGGCCGGGATTTCGGCTAGACCTGTGCTGATGGGCCGCCTGATGTCACAGCTTGAATTCCGATGGATCTCGTGGCTGCGCGTGCGGGCCTCGCCAGCGCCACCTCTGGAATGCCAGGACAAGGCCGACAAGACCGATGGCAAGCTGACATCCTGGTGCGTCGAAACGTGCAAATCGTTGAATTTAAATGAGTTATCGCGGCGCGTGCGGGTTTCGTGGAACCCCCGGATGCAGACGACCGCCGGCCGTGCGTGGTGGCCCGACCGTGCCATCGAGCTCAATCCCAAGCTCAAGCCCCTGCCTCCCGAGGAACTGTGGCGCACCCTCAAACACGAACTTGCCCACCTCATTGCCTATGAGCGTGCCGGACGGCGTTACACCGAGCCCCACGGCCCGGAATGGCAGGCTGCCTGCGCGGAATTGGGCATCCCGGGGGAACACCCGTATCACACGCTGCCCTTCAAACGCCGCCGGATGAAACGCAACTACACCTACGTTTGCCCGAATTGTTTGACCAGCTTGCACCGCGTCAAACCCATCCGCCGCATGGTCGCCTGCTACACCTGTTGCCGCAAATTCAACAACGGCGCCTACCACGACCGCTTCCGCCTCATCGCAAAAAAGCCATGAGCTTGAATTTTGAGTGGACTCGGTATGGCAAATGAGATTTGGACAACGGGCATGCAAGGACGCGCAGCATCAGTCACAGCCATGACAAACCTCGGGCGCGACGCAGCAGCGGACGCCCGCACCGGCTCTGTCATCGCCTTGGTCGGCGGCCTGGGTGCCGGCAAAACCCATTGGACCAAAGGCATGGTGGCGGCCTTGGGCTGCCCGCTCGATGTCACCAGTCCAACGTTTTCCCTGGTGCATGAATACCGGGGCGGTCGTCTGGACGTGTTTCACTTCGATTTCTATCGGCTGGAAAGCGCCGCCGAAGTCCTCGCTTTGGGCTGGGATGAATACCTCGACACCGCTGGCATCATCGTCGTCGAGTGGGCCGATAAATTTCCAGAATTGCTGCCGCCCGATGCCATCTGGTGGCGTTTCACCGTGGAGCCCGATGAGTCCCGCACGGTAGAACGCCTAGCCTGACGCCCCGGCTCACAGGCCGACCAAGTGGCCGGTATTTTGGAGCAGACGCCCGGTGCTATCGACCATGTTGCCGGCCGCGCCACAACTGGACAACGCACAGATGCTCACCAACAACGAGAGAAAAAGGAAAATTCGTTTCATGCGGGACGACGCTAATCGGCCTCTCCGGCGAGTCAAGCGCCGAAAAAATCGCTCCCTCGTCATTTAAGTTTCCATTGCCCAGCGCCAGTAACCCGCGCAGTCTCCGGCGTTGCCATGGAGACCGCCTGCGATGCCTTTATCCGATTTCTAGCCACCGAGCGTGGCCTGTCCGAGGCCTATCAGCTATCGGTGCGCCAGACGCTCGACGCGCTGGCCGACTGGTTGCGCCAACGTGGCGGCGACCTGCGAGACATAGGGACAGACGAATTGGCGGAATTCTTAGGCGGGCGCAAACGGGACGGGCTCATCGCGGCCTCGTTGCGCATCACCACCGTGCATTTGAAAGTATTTTTTCGCTGGCTGACGGCGCAGGGGTGCTTGGAAATGGATCCGGCCGAACCCCTGCTAGCCCCTCACCCCGACCTGACATTGCCGGAAACCCTCCACGCCTCGGAAATTTCGACCTTGTTAGAATCCATCGATCCAGCCCAACCGCTAGGCCGTCGCGATCTGGCTATCTTGGAAGTATTCTATGCCTCTGGCCTGCGGTTATCCGAGTTGTGCAAGGCGCGCCTCGAGATGATGGACTTCGATGAGGGATTCCTGCGCGTCACCGGCAAGGGCAACAAAACGCGCATCGTTCGCGTCGGCACCAAAGCCTGCGAGGCACTCTTGGACTATTTGAAAAACGCCCGGCCTGAGCTCGTTTCCAAGCGCAGCTCGTCACATATTTTCCTCAGCGTGCGCGGAGGCCCCTTGTCCCCGGACCGGGTGCGCCAAATCGTCAAACGCCGCGCCGCGCTGGCTGGCATCTCCCACAACGTCTATCCGCATCTGCTGCGCCACTCGTTTGCCACCCATCTGCTGGAAGGCGGAGCCGACCTGCGGGTGATTCAAGAGTTGTTGGGCCACGCCGACATCTCCACCACCCAAATCTACACCCACGTCGACCGCCAGCGGCTCAAGGCCATCCACCGTCAATTCCATCCCCGCGCCTAAGGTGAAAACTTCCGCCATCCGTGATGCTCAGCCATGATGTGGCGAGCGAACCCTAACTTGTTTGCTTCCTCCAGTTCCTTGCAAAGGCTCACACCAGTCGCC